>DAOTYL010000175.1:0-11591 GCA_034434955.1 Anaerolineae bacterium
CTGCTGACGCGTCCACCGTCCCGAATGGGGCAGCTGGCTGGGATGGCGCTGGCGGTGGGCGGTGTGGTGTGGCTGATCACTGCATGGGCTGCCCTGCCGGATGCGCCGCCAAGCGTGGCGGGGTTCGGCGCGGCGCTGGCGGGGACGGGCATCGGGCTGTGGCTGATGGGCAGGCCGCCGGCGAGCCAAGGCGGTGCGGTGCTGATCGGCACATTGGCCGTCTCACTCCTGTTGGTAGATGGGACGCTCGTAGAGGGGCGCCCGCTGGCCGAGGTGGAGGGTAACGACGGGGCGCTCATCGCGGCGCTGGGGGAGTTCTGCGACACTGTGTACTCGCCCTCATTTGACCTCGTCGGCCCGGCGGCAGCGCGGGCGGGCATCCCCACCTTGCACGGCGTCGATCCGTTCCAGCTGCGCTGGAGCGCGGAGGCCATTGCACGGGCGGCAGGCGTTGAGCGGCATGGTTACAGCATCACCGCGCCGCCGCTGCCAGCGGGCGAGCAAGTGGATGCGGCAGTCGCCCTGCGGAATGCACATCCCGATGTGGATTACCTCGCCGCGCTGGGTGTGAGGTGGGCTGTCACCCACTTTGCGCTGGAGGCAGAGGGACTGATCCCGCATGGGCAGGTGGGTGACGTTTATCTTTACGAGATAGGCAGCGGCCCGCCGACGCTGATTGCGCCGCAGCAGGTGGATGCGCCGCTTGCCCCCATCGCTCGGCGCTCGCACGGTGTATGCAGTCGCCATCCCAACCGCCCGCTGACTGCTTCCTACGATTCGCTGCCGGCGCAAGGCGGCGAGACGGCGATCCTCATCCTGCCGCAGGCGTGGGCGCCGGGATGGCGAGCCTGGGTGGACGGCAAGCCCGCAGCGGTGCGGCGTGTGGGTGGGGTGCTGATCGGGGTGGAGGTGCCTGTGCTGGGACCTCACCACGTGGAGGTAGCCTATCGTCCCCTTGCCGACCTTGTGGGGATAGGCATTACAGGCGGGACGCTGCTGGCGTTGCTGGGGGGATTCGTCGGGAGGCGCGGGCCGTGATGGAAGGATTGTCCGCATCCTCTCCGTGCCGCGTGGCCCCCCGCGAGTGGGCTTGGGTGGGCATCGCCGGCCTACTGGTGACGGTTTTCTTCAGCCTGCCATATCTGATGGGATGGGCGCATTCCACGCCGGAGATGGCGTTTGGGGGAATGCTGTTCGGCCTTGACGACATGCACTCGTATCTGGCCAAGATGCGCTACGGGGCACGGGATGGCTGGTTGTTCCGGCTGGTCTACACCGGCGAGCCGCACGCAGGTGGGTTCATCTATCCCCACTTTCTGGCGCTGGGGAAGCTGGCGGCACTGATCAGCGGAGAAGGGGCGCACGTCTCAGGACGCACCTTGCTCATTGCTTATCATGCGGCGCGGGTTGTCTGCGGCTTGCTGCTGCTGCTCGTCACCTATCGCTTTGCTGCCGAGTATCTGCCCAGGCCATCGCAGCGGCGGCTGGCATGGGCGCTGGCGGCGCTGGCCGGAGGGTTGGGCTGGATACCGCTTGTGCTGGCGCTGGTCGGGAGGGACCCTTCGGCGGCCAACCTGCCTGTTGAGTTCTACGTGCCGGAGGCGTTCGGCGTCCTTTCGCTGTACGGCCTGCCGCATCTTGCGCTGGCGCGGACGCTGCTGCTGGGCGGGTGGCTGCTGCTGTTCCGCGCCGGCGAAAGCGGCCGTTGGCAGCAGGCGCTCCTTGCAGGCGCACTGTGGGGCGGGATGGGCCTTATCGTGCCGTTCTATGCTGCACTGCTGGGCGTGCTGATCGCGGCGTGGCTGGCCGTGTTAGGGATCGTGCGGTTGCTCTTATCCGCCGGTAGGCTTCGTGTCGTTTGGGAGGCAGGTGCGGTGGCTCGCCTTGCGGCGCTGGCGGCAGTACTGCCTGCTTTGGTGTTGGGGTATCACGTTTGGCTGTTTGCCAGCGATCCCATCCTTGCGGCGTGGGCGGCGCAGAATCGGCTGCCTTCGCCGCCACTGGCGGATTATGCCCTGGCCTATGGTTTGCTGATCGCGCTGGCAGGAGTGGGCTTGACACGAGAGGCGCCGAGGCTGACGCAGCGCACAACCTTGCTTGTTGTCTGGCCGACGCTGGCGCTGGCGCTGGCCTATGCGCCGATCAATGTGCAGCGCCGCCTGCTGGAGGGGGTGATCGTCCCCTTGAGCATCCTTGCCACGCTGGGGGTGTGGCGTCTGCTGGGCGAGAAGCCGCAGCAGGGACGGCTGCTCGGCTGGCGGCTGCGGCAGATGGGACTGGCGGCGCTGATCGTGTTGTGCTTCCCCTCTACGTTCCTGCTGGTGGGCGGCGGTGTGCTCACGGCTGCCCGCCCGACATGGCCCGTCTTCCACCCTGCCGATGAGATCGCCGCGTTGCGCTGGCTGGATGAGCACGCCGCCCCTGATAGCCTTGTGCTGGCAACGGCTGCTTCGGGCAACATCATCCCTGCTTATGCGGGCGTGCGCGTGTACGTGGGTCACGGGCCAGAAACGATCGACAGCGAACGCAAGCGGCAGACTGCCGAGGCCTTCTTCCTCGGTGGGATGACCGACGAGACGAGGCGTGCACTGCTGCGCGAAGCAGGCATTGATTACGTGTGGATCGGCCCGCCGGAACGACCGCCCCTCTGTACCACTTGCTTTGATGCAGCGGCACTGGGACTGCGGTTGGTCTATCAGGGCGGAGAGTATGCCATCTACGCCGTCGGAGATGGATCGCCATGAGCCGTCTGCAACGTGCAACGCCCTATGTGATCCTCCTCGCGGCGGTAGCGACGCTCTTCCATCGGCTGCTGCTGGGTGAGGTGATCTTTTGGGGACTGCCGCTCTTGCAGTTCTACCCCTGGCGGACGATGGCCTTCGCCGCACTGCGAACAGGGCGCCTGCCGCTGTGGAATCCGCTGCTGGGCAACGGCGCGCCGCTGCTCGCCAACTATCAGAGCGCCGTCTTCTATCCCCCTAACTGGCTGTATCTTATCATCCCCGCCGAGTATGCGATGGGGTTGGTGGGGATACTGCATCTGCTGTGGGCCGCGCTGGGCATGATGGCTTACCTGCGGCGGCTGGGCGTAGATCGGTTGGGGCAGGGTGTGGGCGCCATCGGCTTTGCGTTGAGCGGCTATCTCATCGCCCGCTTCGGTTTTCTGACCATCATCAGCGCGGCGGCGTGGCTGCCGTGGCTGCTGTGGGCGTTAGAGGGCCTCGTTCCCCTCTCAACCCGCAGAGAGGAGGATGAAGTTACCCAACGGTACGCCGTCCCCTCGTTTGCAGCTGTGGTGGCGATGCTGCTTTTGGCAGGCCATGCCCAAATGGCGTTCTACGGTTTGCTGCTGACAGGCGCTTATGGGGTGTGGCGCCTGACCACATTCCCCACGTCTCCGCGCAGGGTGGCAGGGGGGCTGGCGCTCATGCTGGGCGCCGGGATGCTGGGTGTGGGGCTGGCGGCGGTGCAGATCGCCCCCACCTTTGAACTCATGCGGCACTCCCAGCGGGCGGAGGGCGTGGACTACGAGGCCGCGCTCAGCTATTCCTTCTGGCCCTGGCACCTGCTGACCGTTATCATGCCGGATTTCTTTGGCAGCCCGGCCAGCGGCGACTATCACGGCTACGGGGTTTATTGGGAGGATGCGGTCTACGTCGGCTTGCTGACGCTGCTTTTGGCTTCCTATGCCTTGTGGCGCTGGCGACGCGAGCGCCACAGCCCGATCCCCTTGTGGCGCATCGTGCCGTTCTACGCGGCCAGCATCCCCCTCATCTTTACCCTTGCGCTGGGATGGAACACGCCGATCTTTCCCTGGCTGTTTGAGTACGTCCCCACCTTCAACTTGTTTCATGCACCTGCCCGTTGGACGATCCTGATCGTGTTCGCGTTGTGCGTGCTGGGAGGGATCGGGGCACACGGTTGGCAGATCGGCCCGCGTGGGGCGGCATGGGGGCGGCGTTTCATCGTGGGTGGGGCAGGGCTGATCCTCTCCGCGCTGGCGGTGAGCCAGGCGCTTGGCGCGGAGATTGAGCCGAGCACAAGCCGCGCTGTGCTGCGGCTGGGCGTAGGGGCGGTCGCAATGGGGGTGCTCATGCTGGGGCTGTGGCGTGCGGGGCGTCATCCGCGCTGGCGGGCTTATGGCGAGGCGCTTGCGCTGGCGCTGCTGGCCGCCGATCTGGTCAGCGCACACTGGGGGCTGAATCCCACCCTGCCGGCGGCCTATTACCGGCAGCGCACGCCACTTGCGGATCGGCTTCCCTTCGGTACGCGCACGCTCTACTTGCCGGCGGATGAGTACGCGGCCAAGTTCGACATATACCTGCTGCTGACGGACTTCCGACCCTCCGACCGCCGGCATTGGGACGCTCTACGCGCTTCGCTGCTGCCCAACTTGGGGATGATAGACGGCGTGCCGAGCGCCAACAACTTTGACCCTCTGCTGGTGGGCCATTATGCGGCGTTGCTGGATGAGATAGAGCAGTTGCCGGAGGATAGACGCCTCGCACGCTTACAGCAGATGAATGTGGGCGTGCTGCTGCGGGCAAGGCCGGATGGCACGGTGGCGGTCACGCCAGTGGAGGCCCCTTGGCCGCGTGCTGCGCTGGCTGACTGTGCACCGCAGGGCGAAGCGTTGACCTGCGAACGGCGGAACATGGGCGAGGTAGCCCTTATCGTGGATGAGCCGGAGCGCGTGGCGGTTTCCGTAGTAACAGATCGGTCCGCGTGGCTGGTGCTGGTGGACACCGATTATCCGGGCTGGGAGGCAACGCTGGACGGGCAGCGGGTCGCCATCCGGCGGGCCAATGGGGCGTTCCGCGCGGTTGAAGTGCCCGCCGGCCGGCATGAGGTTGCGTTCATGTATCGGCCCCTGAGCCTGCGCGTGGGGGCGGCGATCAGTGGGACGGCGCTGGCGGTGTGCATCGGGTTGGTGAGCAGGGCGAGCCGCCGTCGTCCCATCCGCTAGCGGCCTGTGCTGACCTCATGGCGTTGATGTCATGCTGTCATCCGCTGATGGGGGCAAAGGCCAGCGTGGCGATCCACAGCAGGCTGTAGCGCAACATGCGGCGGCGGTGGAAATGCGCAGCGTAAAGCAGGAAGGACACCGTCAGGCCGGGTAGAAAGCGCAGGATGCCCAGCGGCTCGCGAAAGGTGCTGAAGGGGATAATGGCCACTGAGGCAGCGTTGGCAAGCAATAGAAAACTGTATGGATGCCACGCGCGACGCAGCATATCACGTAGGGAAGCGGCAATGCCCCATATGCTGGGCACGATGACGGTGGGGACGTTCAACGCGGCGAAGGCCAGAAACACAGGCAGGCTGCCCGTTTCAGTATAGATGCGCAGGAAGCCCATATAGGGGATCAGCTCAAAGGGCGTGCGTAGGCCACCGCCCGGCCCGGTGCCGATCTGACCCAACCATAGGTAGAGGATCGCTTGCCAGATCAGGTAAGGCGCCCAAGCGATGAGGCCCAGGAGCAGCGCATCGCGCCAGCGGCGCTCTAGCAGCATCCACAGCATGTAGCCCAGCACAAAGATCAGCGTCGGTTCTTTGGCCAACCCGGCCAGCGCGAACACCAGCGCAGCGAGTTGGAGGCGTTGATTGCGTTCCAGCCAGATGGCAGCCAGCGCCAGCGCATAGGCAAGCGGCTCGGTGAGGCTCAGGCGCACCGACATCATGACGCCCGCCGAGAGGGCGTAGGTCAGCGCCCACCAGGGGCTAACGCCCGCCTGTTTGAGGAGGTGCTCCAGGATGATGGCCCCCATAACGAAGGCAGCGAGGTCGATCGCCAGCAGTGTCCAAGGGATCAATGCAGGCCGGCCGAGAGCCAGCAGGTGTGCTAGTAGGGGCAGCAGGATGCGCTGCAGGCGATAGGCGGGCACATCCAGATGCGGCGGTGAGGTGATGGGGTTAACCGCGATGTGATAGACCCACTGGCCATCGTAGCCTTCGGTGCCCTGCGGATGCTCCGCAGAGGGCGGCTCCGGCATGACGAGGAACGTCAGCGGATCGGCGTGGTGTAGGGCAAAGACGGCAGCGAGGTAGATCAGGCACAGCGCCAGCGCAACCATCCAGGGGCGCAAGGACGCTAGGTGGTGGGTAAGAGGTAAGACTAGGCGGATCATGGGTGCTCCTCCGCGATATGTGGGATGAGTTGTAGCGTATCAGCCGGCGGCAGGCAAGGTTGACGCTTGCCCGCCAAACCGCTATGATCGGCCTGCGGCTGGTAGGTACAGCCGCCTTATATTGTCCGCCTGATGCGGAACGCGCTGCCTCTTGCGGCGGAAGTGATGGCCCGTGCCCGAGACGCTGATCATCATCCCCACCTATAACGAGGCAGAGAACCTCGCCATACTGGTGCCCATGCTGCTGGCGTTGCCGCTGGATACCGGCGTGATCGTCGTAGATGACAACTCGCAGGACGGCACCGGCGTGTTGGCCGAGCGCTTCGCGGCGGAACAACCCCAACGGGTGACGGTGATCCATCGTCCGCGCAAGATGGGGCTGGGGACGGCCTATCTGGCGGGCTTTGAGCGTGCGTTGAGGGAGGGTGCAGCGTTCATCCTGACGATGGATGCAGACTTCAGCCATCATCCGCGTTACATCCCGGCGATGGTGGAGATGGCGCGGGACGGCTACGATCTGGTGATCGGATCGCGCTACGTGCCCGGCGGCGGCACGCCTGATTTCCCTCTGCAACGCATCCTGCTCAGCCACGGGGCCAACGCTTTCGCACGCTTCATGCTGGGCCTGCAAGCCCATGACACGACGGCAGGCTTCCGCTGTTACCGTCGCCACGTGCTGGAAAGCCTGCCTTTAGGTGCGATCTTCAGCAACGGCTATTCGTTCCTCATAGAGATGCTCTTCCTCGTCCAGCAAGCCGGTTTCCGCGTAGGTGAATTGCCCATCGTCTTTGAGGATCGGCGGCGCGGTAAGTCCAAAATCTCGCGGCAAGAGATCGTGCGGGCGCTCTACACCGTGCTGCGCCTGACAGCGCGGCGGCTTGCTGGGCGGCATCAGCGCTCCGGCGGCAGCACCTCATAGACGCGCCAGTATCCCAGGCCGGTGTAAGGGGCGCCGATGGTCGTCACTTCGCGCAGCCCGCGCCGGTAGTCAGGCCCCATGAACGGCGCGTACTCGTTTTCCAGCGCATGGTCGGAGTCGATAAAGTAATCCACGCCTGCTCCCTGCATGTAGGCTAGCAGGCGTCCGGCGCGGATAGCGGCGAAAGCCTGTGGGTTGACCACCCCATCAAGGTTGATAGTCGTGCGCTCTCCGTAGTAGCCCATGATGCCGGAGTTCATGCTGGCGATGACCGCCTGCGGTGACGTGTTTTGGCGTATCCACTGGGCTGCCTCCAGCTGGATGCTTTGCCAGGGATAATAGCCGATCTGCCACACTAAAACGCCGGGCATGAGCAGGACGATCGCAAGGGCAGCCAGCATCACACCGCGCTGGCGGGATGGCTGTATTCTCTCCCACAACAGGGCAAGGCCGAGGGCGAGGCTTTGGGCCATCACCACGAAATACCAGGGGCGTGGATAGCGGCGCAGCACGGCGTGGACGAGGAGCAGCGTGATCCCTCCAGCCAACAGGAGCAGCGCGATGTGCGCTAAGGGGAGTGGTCTTGCCCTTTGGCCCCCTCTGCGATTCGGAGGGGGGAAGAGAGGGCGGAACCACGCCATGCCGATCAGAGCCAACGGCCAGAGGACAAACCCAACAAAGGGCGGCGCTCCAAGATAGTCACCGCGCAGCCATCCTGCAGGGTGTGTCAGCACCTGCAGGGAGAGCCGCCACAACGGCTCGTCGGGGTACGCCATCGCATAGCGTGCGCGGATCGCCCAGGGGACGGCTGCGGCGCTGGTCTGCGCCAGCGGCGAGCCAAAGGCAAGCCAGTTCCACATCAGCCAAGGGGCGATGAGCGCACTGGCCACCGCCGCACCGAGTAGGACAAGCCGCCAGCGGACGGCTTGCGGCAGGTTCAGCAGCCCGTAGAGACCCAACCAGAGGAGGATGAGGGCCGTATCTGTGCGGGCCAGAAAGCACAGGCCGAAGGTCAAGCCCCATAGGAGTGCCTTCCCCGTTGAGGGATCGCGGATCAGCCGCAGCGTGGAGGCCCATGCGGCGGCGATCAGCAGGGCAGCGAGGCCCGTTTCCAGCCCGTTGACCGACTGAAGGGCGGGCATGGCGTTGAGCGCATAGATCAGTGCCCCCACCGCTGCCGCTCCCGCGCTGATGGAGCAGCGGGCGGCATGATAGAGCACTACTACCACCAGAGCATCAAACACAGCGCTGAAGGCAAGGGCCAGGTGCAAGGGCGCATCAGGATTGGGCCAGGGGAAGGCTTGTACGATCAGATTGACGAGCAGCCACAGCGGATGCCAGCCATTGCTGGGGTTGATGCCGTCCACAGATGGCCCGGCCCCGCGCAGGATGTGCTGCGCCGTGAGGAAGTAGTAAAAGGCGTCATCGGTGAGCGTTTTGATCAGCTGAGTGGGGATAGGCAGCAGGGCGACGGTCAGGCGCGGGGCCAGTGCGACCCCAAACAGCACCCAGCCAATGGCTTGCTCCGTGCGGGAAGGGCGTTCATGAGGCATCGGTGCGGCCAACGGTCAGTCTCCTGAGGAGAGAGATATCCCTTGCCAGTATAGCCGTCGCTGCCGCTTTTGCCAGATGCAGCGCACTTCACCCTCGGCTCCTCCCCACGTTGTGGGGGAAGCAGCCGTAGATTGCTGGAGCGATTCGGGTAGGACGCCCCTCCTACTTCCCGAAATGCGGCACGTGGTGTACATTAGCGATATGGCCCGCCTGCAAGCCATCACCTCAACGACATCTTCCCTCGCGCTTTGGATCGAGCAGTCGGCCTCCCGACACAAGGGATTGTGGCTGGCGCTTGCGGTCGGGGTGGCGCTTAAGGTCGTGCTCCTTGCGACGGGGAGCGTGGGCTTCCATGCCGACGAGGCGGTCATCGGGCTGATGGCGCGTCACATCCTGCAAGGAGCGCATCCGACGTTCTTCTACGGCCAATCCTACATGGGCGCACTGGATGCTTACCTTGTGGCGCTTTCCTTTCTCGTTTTTGGGCCAGGGGTGCTTGCGATCCGCATCGTCCAGATTGTGCTGTATCTGGGCACGCTCATCACTACCTACCTGTTGGCCTATCGGCTGAGCGGCACTCGTCGGGCGGCAGGCGCAGCGGCGCTCCTGGTGGCCCTGCCGCCCGTTTTGGTGAGCGTCTACACCACCGCTACATTGGGCGATTACGGGGAAATCCTGCTGCTCAATAACCTGCTGCTGCTCCTCGGATGGGGCATCCTCAACGGACGTCGGGATGGGGCGGGCTGGTGGCTGCTCGTGGGGCTGCTCGCGGGGTTGGGCTGGTGGAGCATGTCGCTCATTGTGACCGCGCTGCTGCCGCTGGGCGTCATTGGCCTGTGGCGCTTGCGGCGGACGCTGCCGCTGGGCAAAGCCGCCCTGCTGATGCTGGGGTTTGCGGCGGGCGCTGGGCCGTGGATCGCTGCTGTGGCCGCCGATCCGGCTGCCATCTTCACGGAACTCTTCGGCGTGCGCTTTGGGCAGGCGCTGGCGGAGGCGGGCAGCGGCGGCCTCGCCGAGCGGGCGCTATCACTGGTGGCCTTCAACCTGCCAGCGCTGTTCGGGTTGCGCCCCCCGTGGGCGCTGGAGTGGATTGCCCTGCCGCTGGGGATGCCCATTGTGGCGTTGTACTTGTTCATCCTGTGGCAGGCGGCGCGGCGCACCCTGCGGCAGGGGGCAGGTGGGGAGCGCCTCACCCTGCTGGGGGGCTGGGGAGTGCTGATCGCGGCCTTCCTCTTCTCGCCCTTCGGTAGCGATCCAACGGGACGCTACCTATTGCCGCTCTATCCCCTGCTGGCCATCTTGAGCGGGGAATGGCTGGGAAGCGTGGCGTGGCACTGGAAGCGCCCCTCCGGACGTTGGGCGGCCCCCGCCTTGCTGGGGATGATTCTGGCCTACAATCTGGGCGGCACGGTGCAGGCTATGGTCAAGAACCCGCCCGGCTTGACGACGCAGTTCAGCGCCATCACCCACATCCCCAACGAGTACGATGACGATCTGATCGCCTTCCTCGACGCTGTGGGAGAGGATCGAGGCTACAGCACTTATTGGGTGGCGTATCGCCTGGCTTTCCTCACGGGGGAGCGCATCATCCTTGTGCCGCTGCTGCCGTACAAAGCCGATATGCGCTACACCACCTACGACCTGCGCTACCTGCCACATCTTGAGGCTGTGCGTGCGGCGGAGCATGTGGTGTACGTCACGGCCAACCACCCGCTGCTAGATGCAGTGCTGCGTGAGCGCTTCGCTGCGCTGGGCGTCTCCTATCGGGAGGCACAGATCGGCCCCTACACGGTGTTCTATCATCTCTCGCGCCCCGTCGGGCCGGAGGAAGCAGTGCCCTACCGCGAGGTGCAAGGGCGGGAGATTCCAGAGCCATGAGTCGTTTACTGCGCTGGCTGACGCTGGAGCGGCTGCTGGCGGCACTGGCAGTGGCCGCTGTCTTCGCTATGGCTGCCCGTGCCCCGCTGGATACCGATCTGCTGTGGCATCTGCGGGCGGGCGAGTGGCAGGTGCAGCACCGCGCCCTGCTGCGGACGGACCTCTTCTCTTGGTCGCGGGCAGGGGAGGCGTGGATCAACCATTCGTGGCTCTCGCAGATCGTGCTTTACGGCGCATATGCTGCGCTGGGCGATGTCGGCTTGATGCTCTACACGGCGCTGCTGGCAGCGGCGGGGATGGCGCTGGTGTACCGCATCAGTGAGGGCGGGGCGCTGGTGCGCACCTTTGCCCTTATCTTGGCGGGTGCGGCGGCGGCGGTGTTCTGGTCGCCGCGCCCACAGATGATGTCGTTCCTGTTAAGCGCAGCAGTGCTTTCCCTGCTGTGGGAATATCGGCGTGGGCGGGATAGGCTGTGGCTCATCCCACCTATCATGGCACTGTGGGCTAATCTGCACGGCGGCTTTGCCATCGGCTTTATGCTGTTGGTGCTGGCGTTGCTGGGCGAGGCCGTGCGCTGGCTGATCGATGGGTTGCTCTTCCCGACCACAGAGTCCGCCGAGCGACCCACGCTATATGCGGCGCTGCGCATCGGAGTTGTGGGGTTGGTCTCGGCAGCGGCGGTTGCCGTCAATCCCTATGGCGTGCAGATGCTGACCTATCCTTTCCGCACGGTGAGCATTGGTGTGCTGCGCGATTACATCCAAGAATGGGCAGCCCCTAACTTCCATCAGCCGCAGACGTGGCCCTTTATTTGGCTACTTTTGGGCACGCTGATCATAGCGGGACTCTCGCCGCGGCGTCTGGACTGGCGCGATGCGACGATGCTTGGGGGGACGGCTTACGCCGCCTTGCTGGCGGGGCGCAACATCGCTTTGTTTGCCATTGTTGCCGCACCGGCGCTGACCCTGTACGCCGAGGCGTGGCTGGCCGCACACAACGTGCGCTTTGACCTGCGCCGTCCGCCGCGTGGCGCAGCGATGGTGGTCAATTGGGTGCTCTTGGTGCTCATACTTGTAGCGGCAGCGTACAAGGTGACTGTTGCGCTCGACCCACAG
>DAOTYL010000176.1:0-11294 GCA_034434955.1 Anaerolineae bacterium
CCCAGGCGCTCGCTGATCAGCAGCAGCGCAGCGGTGATCAGCAGCATGAGCGCCACAACCAATGGTTGCTGGAAGACCGTCTCGAAGAAGTTGCGGAAGAGCACTCCTACTAGTGCAGCAGGCAGGATGCCTACCAGCAGCAGCACAGAGAGCCGTGCATTGGTGTCGTTTCTGCCGGTGCGCATCCAGCGCAAGGTGCTGCGGGCGATAGTCAGCCAATCACGGTGGAAGAAGAGCAGGACGCCGGTGATGGTCCCTAAGTGCAGCATGACAATAAAGGACAGGGCGGGTTGTTCCCAACCCAGCAGCCAAGGGACGAGCACCAGATGTCCTGAACTGGAGACAGGGATGAATTCGGTGGCTCCCTGTACGATGCCTAAAGCGATAGCCTGCCAGACGGTCACGATGCATCCTTATCCGAAAAGGTGATTTGTCCGAGGGCCTCGGCCATGTAGTCGGTGAAACGCCCTTCCACAATAGCCATACGCATTTCCGAGGCCAATCGTATCAGCGTGCGCAGGTTGTGGATGGAGAGCAGAGTAGCAGCCAGCATCTCGCCGCTGTGCACCAGATGGCGCAGGTAGCCGCGCGAGAAGTGGCGGCAGGTGTAGCAGTCACAGTCCTCCTCTAGTGGAGTGGTCTCGCGGGCGTGGGCTGCATTCTTAAGGTTGATGCGCCCCCGACGGGTCATCGCTGCCCCGTGACGGGCCAGCCGCGTAGGCAACACGCAGTCAAAGATGTCCACGCCGCGAGCGACGCTTTGGATCAGGTCCTCAACCGTGCCTACGCCCATCAAGTAGCGCGGCTTGTTCTCCGGCAGAAGCGGGGTGACGTACTCCAGCGTGCGGTACATATCGGCTTTGCTTTCACCGACCGAGAGGCCGCCGATTCCATAGCCGGGGAAGTCCATAGCAGTCAACACCTGCGCCGACTCACGCCGCAGGTCCTCAAAGATGCCTCCCTGTACGATGCCAAAGAGTGCCTGCCGATCGCGGTTTGTCCAGGCGGCGCGGCAACGCTCGGCCCAGCGATGCGTGCGTGCAACAGAGATACGCAGGTACTCATAGTCATCGGGGTTGGCCAGCTCATCAAAGCACATGATAATGTCGGCGCCCAGATTCTGCTGGATGGCGATGGAGCGCTCCGGCGTGAAGCGGTGGCGCGAGCCGTCAAGATGAGAGCGGAAGGTGACGCCGTCATCGTCGATCTCATTGATCTGCCCCAGGCTCCACACTTGGAAGCCGCCGCTGTCGGTGAGGAGGGGGCCATCCCAGCCCATAAAACGGTGCAGGCCACCCAGATCGCGCACCACCTCATCGCCGGGGCGCAGGTAGAGGTGGTAGGTGTTGGCCAAGACCAGCGAAGCGCCCAGTTCCTTGAGATCGCGCGGGGTGACGGCCTTGACCGTTCCCTGTGTGCCGACCGGCGCAAAGACAGGCGTGTAGAGCGGGCCGTGCGGTGTGTGGAACACGCCCGCCCGTGCCCCACCATCGGTTGCCTGAATCTGGAAGGTGAAGATCGGCGCAGACATAGGGGCAGATTATACCACGCGCTGCGGTGCGATGCCCTCCGAATTACCCGCCGTGCAGGTATTTGCGGTCGATATGCTGGAGCACCTGAATGAGGGGTTGGCGCACCCACGACGATCGAATGGGCTCCAGCGCGGCGACTTCTGCGGGTTCCAGACGGCGGGTGTCTGGCTCAATGGCATCCACCATGGCGAAGAGGTCTTTGGCCTCGCGTTTGGCCCCCACGATTTCGGCAGCGTGGGCCAGGTACAAAAAGGGGTCGCTCTCCTGAAAATCAGTGACGGTGCACTGCGCCACCACACTGCGCGCCCACCATACCAGCGCCTCCGGCAGCCGTTTGCGCCGGAACTCGGCGAGGCCTGCTACCGAGTAAAGACGGTATTTGCGGGGGCAGCGCGGGATGGCATCCACTGCGATCTGCAACGCCTCTTCAGGAAAATCCTGCTGATAGTAGATGTAGGCCACCATAAAGGGAATAAGATCGTTATCGGGGAACATCTTGATCAGCGAGCGCCCGTAGTCCACTGCCTCCTGCTTCTGCCCACTGTCGCGCAGTTCAGCGATGTGCTTCATTTCGGGCACGCTATACTCGTCGCGGGGGTCCTTGATCTCCTCAAAGGGCAGTGTGGTGCACATCTGGATAAACTTCTCTTCTTTGCTCATCTTGTCCCTATCCTCACCTCGTCGCAGCGCAATTGATATGGGGGATGTGGTCTTTAGGATAACACGAGAGCCTTGAGAGGGAAAGAGAGAGGCGTCAGTGTGCTCTATCGGTCCAAAGTGAATTGACACGCTGCTTATGTCCGTCTAAAATAGGACTACAACCGCAGAAAGACGTTCGCGGCGCGGGGGAGAGTCTCCGTATGAGGAGCGCCGAAGGGGCAAGCCGTGTAGGGGCGGTGCTGCACGGCGAAACTCTCAGGCACCAGGGACCCTGTGCTGCTGGTTCCTCTGGAAAGCCCGACCGGCAAGGGGCGCTTCGGCAAGCGCATACTGCCGGCGGCACCGATGGGGCAAGCCCTGCGATGTCAGGCGGGGCGAATCTCTCAGGTTGAGGGACAGGGGAGCGCACACCGGCAGATGCTGGGTGCTCCCCTGTTTGCTTTTACGTTGGCACCTTTGCAGGCTCAATCTCTCAGGAAAGTGAGGCGAAGCAAGATGGGCGATTGGAAAGTTCCGGCAGACCTGAAATACACCTCCACCGACGAGTGGATCCGCGTGGATGACGGTGAAGCCGTAGTGGGCATTACCGATTATGCGCAGGATCACCTTTCCGATCTGGTTTTTGTGGAGCTGCCGCAGGTCGGCGAGCACTTTGAGAAAGGGAAGGCGTTTGGGGTTGTAGAGTCCGTCAAAGCGGCGGCGGATGTTAATATGCCCGTCAGCGGCGAGATCGTCGCCGTCAACACCGTGCTGCAAGATGCGCCGGAGACGATCAACGCCGACCCCTATGGGGAGGGCTGGATCGTGCGCATCAAGATCGCCGATCCCGCCGAGCTGGACGATCTGATGGACGCAGCAGCCTACGAAGCCTACTGCGCAGACCGTGAGGACCGTGAGGCAGACCTTGAGTGATCTGCCTGCCGTTGGGGACAGTCAATCGGCTGTGGCCCAGCAGCGGGCCAAGTTAAGGGAGCGAGGCAGAATGACCTATCTACCGCATACAGAGGCCGACGTGAAGGCCATGCTGGAGGCCGTCGGCGTCAGCAGCGTTGAGGAACTCTTTCAAGACGTACCGGAGGCGGTGCGCTTCCCCGGCCTGGACTTGCCGGAAGGCCTCTCGCAAATGGAGGCGGCGTGGGTGCTGGAGGAGTTGTCCGATGTCAATTTCCCCGCCGGCAAAACGGCCACTTTCCTCGGCGCAGGGGCTTACAATCACTACATCCCGCCGGTGGTCAACCATATCCTGCTGCGCGGCGAGTTTTACACCGCCTACACGCCGTATCAGCCGGAAGTCAGCCAAGGGACGCTGCAAGCCATTTTTGAGTATCAGAGCATGATCTGCGCGTTGACCGGCATGGAGGTCTCCAATGCCAGCCACTATGACGGTGCAACCTCGTTGGCTGAAGCCGCCATCATGGCGCTGAACCACCATCGGGGCAAGCGCAGCCGCATTGTCCTGTGCTCCGGCGTGCATCCGGAGTACCGCGACGTGGTGCACACCTACTTGCAGGGCGTGGGTGTGGAGATTGTCGGTGACACTGCCTGCTGGGTGGACATGGATGAGTTGGTTAAGCTCATTGACGACAACACGGCCATGGTAGCGGTGGGCTATCCCAACTTCTTCGGTGAGGTGGACCCCATCCAGAAGGCAATCGACGCCGCGCATGCGCACGGAGCATTGGCCTGTGTTGTCGCCGATCCCATCTCGCTGGGCATCCTCAAGCCGCCCGGCTGGATGGGGGCAGATATCGTCGTCGGCGAGGGGCAGGGGCTGGGCATCCCGCTCAGCTTTGGCGGGCCGTACCTGGGCTTCTTCGCCACGCGGGAAGAGTACGTGCGCAAAATGGCCGGGCGGCTGGTGGGCGAGACGGTGGACGTGCACGGCGAGCGCGGCTACGTGTTGACCTTAGCCACACGCGAGCAACACATCCGCCGCGAGAAGGCCACCAGCAACATCTGCACCAATCAGGGGCTGATGGCGCTGGCAGCCGCCGTTTATATGAGCGTCATGGGCAAGCATGGCCTGCGTAAGGTGGCCGAGCTATGCTATCACAAGTCGCATTACGCTGCCGACAAAATTGACCGGCTGAAGGGCTACTCAGTGGTGCGCAGCAAACCGTTTGTCAAAGAGTTTGCCGTCCAGTGTCCGCTGCCGGTTGCGGAAATCAACCAGTATCTGTTGGACAGATACGGCATCATCGGCGGCTATGACCTCGGCCAGCGCTATGCGGAGCGTCAGAATCAGATGCTTATCGCGGTGACCGAGATGAACACTCGCGACGAGATCGACAACCTCGTGCAGGCCCTGCGGGAGGTGGCCCGATGAAGGAGCCCTTGATCTATGAGTTGAGTGCGCCCGGGCGAGTGGGCATCACCCTGCCCGATCCCGATGTGCCGCTGGCCAAGCCGTTGCCCGCCGAGTTCCAGCGCGACGACCTTGACCTGCCAGAGGTCAGCGAGGTGGATGTGGTGCGCCACTACCTGCGCCTCTCGCAGATGAACTATGGGGTGGATAAGGGCATGTACCCGTTGGGTTCGTGCACCATGAAATACAACCCTAAGTTCAACGAGGATATGGCCCGCCTGCCCGGCTTTGCTGCCTTGCATCCTTATCAGTCGCCGCTCACGGTGCAGGGGGCGCTGGAGCTCATGTACGACGTACAGGAGTGGCTGAAGGAGCTGAGCGGCTTCGCGGCGATCTCGCTGCAGCCGGCCGCTGGCGCACATGGCGAACTGACCGGCGTGTTGATGATGCGCAAGTACCATCAGGATCGCGGCGACACCAAGCGCACCCGCATGTTAATCCCCGACTCGGCACACGGCACCAATCCGGCCAGCACGGCCATGAGCGGCCTGCAGGTGGTGGAAGTTCCCTCCGACAGCCGTGGCAATATCGATGTGGAGGCGTTGCGTGCCCTGTGTGATGACACCGTTGTGGGGATCATGATCACCAATCCCAACACGTTGGGCCTCTTCGAGGAGCACATTGAGGAGGTTGTGCGCTTGGTCCATGAATGCGGTGGGCTGGTCTACGGCGACGGAGCGAACTTCAACGCCCTGATGGGAATTGTGCGTCCCGGCGATCTGGGCTTTGATGTGATGCACTTCAACCTGCACAAGACCTTCAGCACGCCGCACGGTGGTGGTGGGCCTGGGTCGGGGCCGGTGGGCGCTTCGGAACGTTTGGCGCCTTATCTCCCCGCGCCGATCGTGGACATCGTTGAGTCGCCCAAGAGCGAGGACGATCTGCCCACCTATGGCTTTGTGACGCCAGAGAGGACCATCGGGCGCGTCAAGGCCTTCTATGGGCATTTTGGGGTGCTGGTGCGCGCCTACGCCTACATGCTTGTCTGCGGTGGCAACGGCCTGCGCCGTGTCAGCGAGATGGCCGTGCTGAACGCCAACTATGTGCGCGTGAAACTGCGGGATACCTACCGTGTGCCCTACGACCGCATGAACATGCATGAGTTTGTCTGTCAGGGCAAGTGGGAAGATGCGCCGGGCGTGCATGCGCTGGATATCTCCAAGCGGCTGATTGACTACGGCTTCCACCCGCCGACCAACTACTTCCCGCTCATCGTGCCCGAAGCGCTGATGATCGAGCCGACGGAGACGGAAAGCAAAGAGACGCTCGATCGATTCATTGAGGCGATGCTCAACATTGCCCGCGAGGCGCATGAGAACCCCGATCTGTTGCGCGGTGCGCCGCACGAGGCACCGGTGGGCCGTCTGGACGAGGTGTACGCGGCTAAGAATCTGGTGCTGTGCTGCCGCCCTGCCGAGATGCCGCAGGCTGGGGATAAGTAGGATTTTGTCGGCAGGCAAAGAGGGCACGGCATGCGCCGTGCCCTCTTGTTTTTGGGCTGCGCGGTTTAAGCGCGCGGGGGCGAGGCGGATGGGGCAGGGGGCGTTTTGAACTTGCGGTAAATCTCGTAGACCTGCTGCATCTGCTGCGGCGTCATGGCGATCGGCGTGCCGATCTGAAGCGCCTGATGGTAAATCTGCATCCCCACTTCGGCGTCGTAGGCCAGCTCAAAAGCCTGCTCTAGGTCGGCACCGATGGCGACCAGCCCATGATTGCGCTGGAGCACCACCCGTAGCTCCGGGCGCTTCTGGAATAGCGCCACGACGCGCAGACCGGCCTCTTCAGTGGCCGGGCAGGCCCACTCCGCAACGGGGATGGGTGCCCCACAGGCGAACAGTTCTAGATTGATGGGCGGGATTTCCATCTCCAGCGCGGCGAAGGTGATGGCATAGGGCGAGTGGGTGTGGAATACGGCCCCCACGGAGGGCAAGCTGCGCAGGATGATGGTGTGCATGGGCGTCTCAGAAGAGGGCCTGCATGGCGCATCGATGGGGTTGCCGTCAAGGTCCACAATGGCGATGTCTTCAGGGCGCAGCACATCGTACTTGATGCCGCTGGGCGTAATGGCCAGGTAGCCGTCTTCGGTGCGTGCGCTCAGGTTCCCTGCCGAGAGCCGAATGAGGTTGGCCTCGACAGCCTTCATCGTGACCGCATACACCTGCTCACGGATGCGCCGGTAGTTCACGGATGCCGCTCCTTCTAGTGCCGCGTATCGGCGCGGAGGTTCAACCGCCTTCGGCCCACACTTCCCGCCCTTCGCGCATCAGGCGGGCAGGGATGACGCAGATGAAGCCCAGCACCTCATCGCCGATGTTGGTGAATTGATGCCATTCGTTGGGTGAGACGTAAACCACGTCCATCGGCCCGACCTCATGCTCCTCATCCCCAAGGCGCACGCTGGCCTTACCGCGCAGGATGATCACGCCGTGATCGTGCGGGTGCTGCTCGGCCCGTGAGTGGCCGCCCGGAGCGATCTCAAAATAGCGGATGGCGAAATGAGGGGCCTCCTCAGGTCTGCCGATCAGCCAGCGCACGGTCACGCCTTGCAGACCGCCTTCGTTGGCATAAGCGTGAAGGCGTTGGCCCTCCCAATCGTAGGAGATGCCCAGCTCGCCCTTGAATTTGTGGATTGCGCC
Source organism: Anaerolineae bacterium (assembly GCA_034434955.1). Taxonomy (GTDB): domain Bacteria; phylum Chloroflexota; class Anaerolineae; order Aggregatilineales; family UBA3940; genus DAOTYL01. The sequence goes on from DAOTYL010000176.1 coordinate 7,194, forward strand.
CATGGTGATCTCCGTTGTGCGGCAGGGACAAGGTTCCCTGTAGAAGAGGACAATCTGAGGGCAAACCAGATGGGCGGTACAAGACTCGAACTTGTGACCCCCTCCTTGTAAGGGAGGTGCTCTATCCAACTGAGCTAACCGCCCGTTCCAATGGCGATTATAGCCAGCGCCCGCTGGCGATGTCAACTACACGCGGGGCAGTACCACGCCCTGCTGCCCCTGATATTTGCCTCGGCGGTCGGCGTAGGAAGTGTCGCACATCTCATCGCCCTCGAAGAAAAGCACCTGAGCAATGCCCTCGTTGGCGTAGATGCGCGCCGGCAGCGGCGTGACGTTGCTAATCTCCAGGGTGATAATGCCCTCCCAGCCGGCTTCCAGCACCGTGGTGGGGATAAGCACGCCTGCGCGGATGTAGGTGGATTTGCACAGCACGATACCCGTCACATTGCGCGGCATACGGATATATTCAACGGACTTGGCCAACACGAAAGAGTTCGGGGGGATGACACACACGTCCCCTTTGAAGTCCACGTAGGCGTTGGGATCAAAGTGCTTGGGGTCCACGATCGTGGAGCGCACATTGGTGAAGATTTTGAACTCGTCAGCCACGCGGATGTCGTAGCCGTAGGACGAGACGCCGTAGGAAATCACGCCGTTGCGTACCTGCTCTTCGACAAACGGCTCGATCATGCCGTGATTCAGCGCCATGCGTTTGATCCAGTTATCGGCTTTGAGGCCCATACGATGTGTTCCCCCCTCCGTGCAGGTTACATAGTCTCCGGCGCAGTCATGCCCATCAGTTCCAGCGTGCGCTTGAAGACGATGCGTGCGGCGGCGTATAGCTTCAGACGCGCCCGTGCCAACTCTTCGGGCACCTCACCGTGTAGGGCGCGGATTTCCTCATAGATGGGGTGGAAGGTGCGTGCCAGTTCCTCATGTGCCCAGAAAGCGATCTTGTGCGGTGCGAGTTCTTTCACGCAGGTCTCGATGATCTCCGGCAACTCGGCCAGTTTGCGGATCAACGCCAGCTCACGCGGGTCGGTCAGCAACCTCACATCACCGCCCTCGTGGGAGAGGCCGCGCTCAGCCGCCACACGGGCGATGCTGGCGCAGCGCACGTGGGCATTCTGGATATAGTAGACGGGGTTCTCGTTAGACTGCTTACGGGCCAGTTCTAGATCAAAGTCCATGTGACTTTCCGGCGCGCGCGCCAGCATGAAGTAGCGCACGGCGTCCGGCCCCACGTCATCTACTAGCTCATCCAGCGTGACGAACTCACCGCGGCGAGTGCTCATGCGCACCGTCTGACCGCCCTCGGTCAGTGTCACGAATTGATGAAGGGGCACATGAATCTTGCTGGCGTCATAACCCAATGCGGCGACCATCGCCTTCACATCCTGGGCCTCCTCAATGTGGTCGGCGCCGAGGACGTTGATCAGGAGGTCAAAACCGCGCTCCAGCTTGTTGATGTGGTAGGCCGTATCGGGCAGGCGGTAGGTCGGTTCGCCGTTGGACTTGACCAGCACGCAGTCCTTCTTGGCGCCGCGCAGTTGGCGCATGCGCACCCAGATGGCGGGGCCGCCGGCGGTCGCCTCCAGTTCTTCGCTGTCGGGACGCTCTTCAAGGTCTTCATCCTTTTCCGGTGTGGGGGCCTCGTAAACCAGCCCTTTGGCACGTAACTGCTCCAGCACACGCCATACCGATCCATCCTCGTAGAGCCAGTTTTCGTTGAAGAAGCTGTCAAACTCGATGTTGATGCGCTTGAGGGAGGCCTTGATCATCTCAAAGATGCGGGCCTCGGCGTATTCCTTAAACGGCTCCCAACCGGCGTCCTTAAGCGCATCGCCCCGCTCCGCGATGAGGGCATCGGCGATGGCGTAGAGATAGTCTCCCTGGTAGCCGTCAGGCGGGAACTCGTAGGGCAGGCCCAGCCGCTCGCGGTAGCGCGCTTTCAGGCTCTCGCCGAGCACGCGCATTTGCCGTCCGGCGTTGTTGAAGTAGTATTCCATCTCCACGCTGTAGCCCATCGCCCGCAGCAGGCGGGCCAGCGTGTCGCCCATCACGCCGCCACGCACGCGCCCGACGGTGATCGGCCCGGTGGGGTTGGCACTGACGCACTCCACCTGTGCGCGCTTGCCGGCGAAGTCATCCATTTGGGCGTAGCGGTCGCCTGCTGCAACGATCTCCTCCACCAGTTGCTGGAGCCAGGCCTCTGCCAGCCGAAAGTTGATGAAGCCGCCTGCCTGCTCCACAGCGCCGATGTACTCGGCGGGTGGGAAGTGCTGTACGAGGATGGCAGCGATGGCTTCAGGCTTCATACGGGCAGGCCGTGCCAACTGCATGGCGGCAGGTGTGGCATAGTCGCCGTGATCGGGGTTGCGCGGGCGCGTGACGATGATCTCCGGCAGTTCACAAGGCGGCAGATCGCCGGCAGCCTGTGCATTGCGCACGGCTTGCTCAACCCGTTGGGCCAGGTCTCTGGCAATGCGGATCACACTTCTCTCCCTTATGGTCTGTTTGGGGCGCTATTGTAGCACGGGCACGGACTTGCTCACACCCCGATCTTGCGCACATCCAGCGGGATGCCTTTGCGGGCGTCAAGGGCCAGCGTGATGGCGTTATTGGGGCAGATATCGGCGCAGACACCACAGCCCATGCACTGTTCCCAATTGACGCTGGAGACGTAATCCACCGTGATCGCCCCAAAGGGGCAGGCAGCCTCGCACTCGCCGCAGCCGGCGCACGCTTCCTCGTTCACCTGCGCCACATAGCCCGATGAAGCCACCATCGGCACGCCCCGCCGCATGGCTTCCAACCCGCCGCAACAGCAGGAACAGCAGTTGCAGATGGCGTAAAAGCGGTTATCGCAGGCATCCTTGAAGTAGGCCACATGGACATGCCCCCGCTCGTGTTCCGTCTGTAGGAGGTCAAGTGCCTCCTGCTGGGTGAGCAATTGAGAGGTTTGAGGGTGATGCTCCAACACGAAGCGTCCGTCGCCGACGATCATGCACACTTGCGTAGGCTGGCAAGGGTTCTCGCGGGCGGCGCGGCAAGGGCACTCTATCACGGTTACCTGCGGCGGCCCCTGCAGGACGATCTCGCGGGCAGTGGGGTAGGGGATAATCTGCTCCAGATCGGTGCGTGGAATCTCGTGGTCGAGCGTGATGATAGCCCGCGCCAGCTCGTGGGTGAGCACCTTGCCGTGATAGCGATCGGCCCACCAGCGCTTGAAACGTGGCCCCATGCGGGGTAAGAGGGTGTGGATGGCGAAAGAGATGTATTCGTTCACCCAGCGCCCGTAGATGTATCCGTGTACGGCCTTCAGGCTGAGACGCACTCTGGCCACGCCGCCCGATCCGGTAATGGCTGCCCGTGTAGAGGGCAGCCCAAAGATGCGCCCCCTCTCCCCGACGATCCACAGCACAGCTAGTGTGAGCACGATCACGCCGAGCAAACCGACGGATAGCCATAGCCACCACATGGAAGTCCCCTCCCATCTATCTATGCTTCACGCCGCACAACGGGGTTCACCAAAACGCCGATGCCCTCTATCTCCACCTCAACTATGTCGTTGGCATGAAGGGGGCCGACGCCTTCCGGCGTGCCAGTGAGGATCACATCCCCCGCTTCCAGCGTCATGATGCGCGAGATGTGGGCGATCAAACGGGGCACTTTGTAGACCATATCACGGGTGCGCGCGTCCTGCCGAAGGCTGCCGTTGACACGGCACTGCACGCGCACATCGGCGGGGTCTAGAGCGGTCTGAATCCACGGGCCAAGGGGGCAGAAAGTATCAAAGCCTTTGGCGCGTGTCCACTGCCCATCCTTGCGCTGATAGACGCGCTCGCTGACATCGTTGGCGCAAGTATAGCCGAAGACATGGTGCAGGGCCTCCTCCTCGCGGATAAAGCGCCCGCGTTGGCCGATCACCACGGCCAGCTCGGCCTCGTGCTCCACCAGTTGCATCTCCGGCAGGATTTCAATGGGGGTGCCCGGGCCGATGACGCTGCTTGTCGGTTTAAGGAAGACAAGCGGCTCTTCCGGCACGGTGCTGCCGTGCTCGGCGGCGTGGGCAGCATAATTGCGCCCGATGGCAAGGAC
>DAOTYL010000177.1:0-11577 GCA_034434955.1 Anaerolineae bacterium
ATTAGAACATATGAGCAGTTCAATCTTATCAGTCTCTTTGACAGCAGGCAGCTTTGTGCCTATCATGCCAGCGATCGTTCTCCGTCACCTTGTGTCATTGTGAGGGATGCAACACATGGATGTAGGTACCGTTCGTCAGGTCGATATCGATGATGAGATGCGCGCTGCATATTTGGATTACGCTATGAGCGTGATCGTCAGCCGCGCCCTGCCCGATGCCCGCGATGGCCTTAAGCCGGTACATCGGCGAATCCTCTATGCGATGTATGACATGGGGCTGCGCCCCGATACGCCATACCGCAAGAGCGCCCGTATCGTGGGCGAAGTGCTGGGTAAGTACCACCCTCATGGCGATGCCGCTGTCTATGAGGCCATGGTGCGCATGGCGCAGGGCTTTTCCATGCGCTATCCGCTGGTGGATGGGCAGGGCAACTTCGGCTCTGTTGATGGCGATGCTGCGGCAGCCATGCGCTATACCGAGGCGCGGATGGCTCCGGCAGGCGTGGACATGCTGGCCGATCTAGAGAAGGAGACGATCGACTTCGTCGAGAACTTCGATGGGAGTCTGCTGGAACCGTCCGTATTGCCCTCTGCCATCCCTAATCTGATCGTCAACGGCTCATCAGGCATTGCCGTTGGCATGAGCACCAGCATCCCACCACACAATCTGAGCGAGGTATGCGAGGCGCTGATCTACATGCTTGACCACTGGAAGAAGCTGGACGATGTGACGCTCCCTGAGCTAATGCAGTTTATTAAAGGGCCAGACTTCCCTACGGGCGGCATTGTCTTCCGGCGGCAGGGTGGGGAAGGCGTGGATGGCCTTGCCCAAGCTTATGCGACGGGGCGCGGACGCATTACGGTGCAGGCCAAAGCGCACATTGAGCGGCTGGATCGCAACCGCAATCGTATCATCATTACTGAGCTGCCCTATCAGGTCAACAAGACCAGCCTGATTGAGCGTATCGCCGAGCTAGGGCGTGAAGGGCGCGTGGAGGGGCTGACCGACCTGCGCGATGAGAGCGACCGTCAAGGGTTGCGTATTGTGATCGACCTGACGCGCACCGTTGACCCTGAAGCAGTGCTGGCCGAACTGTATCGCCTGACGCCTATGCGCACGACCTTCAGTATCATCATGCTGGCATTGGTGAACGATGAGCCGCGCCTGCTGACGCTCAAACAGGCGCTGCGTGTCTTTTTAGAGCACCGCTATGAAGTTGTCCGGCGACGGAGCGAGTTTGAGCTAGCCCGCGCCCGCGAACGCGCGCATGTCCTGCAGGGATACCTCATTGCACTGGACCATCTGGACGAGGTGATCGACATCATCCGCCGCTCACGCACGGTGGAAACAGCCCACGCCAACCTGCGCAAGGCCTTCAAGCTGAGCGACGAGCAGGCTCAGGCCATTCTCAACATGCCGCTGCGCCGTCTGGCAGCGTTGGAGCGCAAGAAGATCGAGGAGGAGTACCGCGAGAAGGTACAGCTCATCCGTTACTATGAGAAGCTGCTTAAGAGCGACCAGATGATGCGCGATGTGATCAAGGAAGAGCTGGCTGCGCTTAAGACGCGCTACGGTGACCCGCGCCGCACGCTGATCGTGGACGATGTGCCCGGGAGTGCCGTTGCCGTGCAAGACCTACTGGCAGATGAACGTGTGTGGGTAGTGCTGACCGAAAGCGGTAGGATTTCGCGCACTTTTGGCGACGAGATGCCCAAGATCACCACAGCGATTAAGGACCCGCCGCGTCTGTTACTTTCGGCAGGAGCTAGCGAAACGCTCTATCTGTTCACCGAAGATGGCATGGCGGCTACCGTTCCTGTGCATCAGCTGGCCCAGACCCACGATTTTGAGCAGGGTGTGCTGTTCCACAGTATTGCGCCGCTGGATGCTGAGCAGCAGATCGTCGCTGCCCTCACGATGCCTTCGGCAGGTGGCGAAGGTTTCCTCACACTGGCTTCGGTGGGCGGGATGATCAAGCGCATCGCGCTGGAGGAACTGCCGGGGCTGTCAGCGCGGCCCTTCCGCGTCATGGGCCTCAGCGGAGATGCGCTGGGCTGGGCAGCCTGGACAAGTGGCGAAGATGAGATCGTCCTCGTGAGCGCTGAGGGGCTGGCGATCCGCTTCAAAGAGGATGAAGTGCGACCTATGGGCCTTCCGGCAGCGGGCGTCAAAGGCATCAAGCTGGGAGGGCGGGCCGATCGGGTGGTGGGGATGGCGGTGGTGCAGCCACGTGCCAGCCTGTGGGTCATCACCAACACAGGCTTTGCCAAATCCAGCCCGCTGGAAGATTATCCGACTCAAGGACGCTATGGGCAGGGGGTGATCACGATCAAGTTCTCGGATAAGCGCTCTATGTTGGTGGCAGCGGCCGTTGGCACGATGGATGACAACCTGATCGTGGTCACCAGTAAAGGTAAACCCAAATATATGCGCTTTGGGCTTGCGCCGCGTACAGGGCGCAATGCGGTTGGGGTATCGGTGGTGGCGCTTGGACCCGGCGAAGAGGTTGTGCGTGTGGTGGTGCCACGCTCCTACAGCCTGACGCCCCAGCCACAGCCCCGCGCCGAATAGCCTTCTGTCACGTAGCTCGCTTTCGGCGTGTAGTGTAGAAGCCTGCCGTGTGTGGCGACGGCGGGCCTCCTTTTTATTTCGTGTAGCAACTAGGGTGGGCATTGTAGGAGAGGGATTGCATTTCTTCACGAGGCACATTCTGCCGTCACGAGATGAGGGCGATCAGCGGCGGGTTTCCGTCTTCCCTCCCCCATATACCGATTGGGGTAGGGGGATATGGTAGAATCTGTTTGGAACGCCAAGAGAGGGATGGAAGTCGCAACGCAATGGGTGATAAAGTGCTAAACGTAATTGGCGGCGGGCTGGCCGGTTCAGAAGCGGCGTGGCAGGCCGCCCAACGCGGCATAGATGTGGTGCTGTGGGAGATGCGCCCCCATCGCATGACGCCTGCGCACGTCACCGATCGATTGGCCGAATTGGTGTGCAGCAATTCGCTCGGCTCGGACCTGCTCGACCGTGCAGGTGGGCTTCTAAAGGCCGAACTGCGCCGGCTGGGTTCACTGATCATGGCCTGCGCCGATGAGACGCGTGTGCCGGGCGGTGGAGCGTTGGCTGTGGGACGTGAGGCCTTCGCCCAACGGGTCACAGAGCGTATCGCTGCCCACCCGCGCATCACCTTGCGTCGCGAGGAGGCCACTCGCATTCCGGATGGCCCCACGATCATTGCTACTGGCCCCCTGACCTCAGAGGCGTTGGCTGAGGAAATCGCTGCGCTGGTAGGGGCAGACTACCTATACTTCTACGATGCGCTGGCCCCGATCGTCAGGGCCGAGTCGATTGATATGACGATCGCCTTCCGCGCCTCGCGCTACGGGCGCGGCGAAGATGAGGGAGGTGATTACATCAACTGTCCGATGACTGAGGAGGAATACAGGGTTTTTGTGGAAGCCCTGCTCTCGGCGGAGCGCATCCCGTTGCGCAACTTTGAACGGGAGGACCCCGCCTTTTTTGAAGGCTGTTTACCTATTGAGGTGTTAGCTGCACGAGGAATGGATGCTTTGGCCTTCGGCCCTTTGCGTCCGGTGGGGCTGGTTGACCCACGCACCGGCAAGCGCCCCTATGCTGTTGTGCAACTGCGGCAGGATGATATTGCTGCTACGTTGTATAACTTGGTGGGCTTCCAGACCAACCTGCGCTGGCCGGAGCAGCAACGTGTGTTTCGGCTGATCCCAGGTCTGGAGCGGGCAGAGTTTGTGCGTTTTGGGCAGATGCACCGTAACACTTTTCTGAACGCGCCTGTGCTGTTGCGCCCGACAATGCAATATCGGGGACGCGATGACCTGTTCTTTGCCGGGCAGATCACCGGTGTGGAAGGATATGTGGGCAACGCTGGGACCGGTTTGCTGGCAGGGATTAACTCCGCTCGCCTATTACACGGCCAGCCATTGTGGGTACTCCCGCGTGAGACGATGTTAGGGGCGTTGGTTTACTATATTTGCCACGCCGATCCGCAGCACTTCCAGCCCATGAAGGCCAATTTCGGCCTTCTGCCCCCGCTTGACCGGCGTGTGAGGGATAAGCACAAGCGCTACATGGCCTACGCAACTCGCGCCCTTGAGGTGCTGGAACGCTTTTTGTGCGAGCATGGCGATCTCCTGCCGGATACGGCAGGGAAGGGCCAAACGGTGAGAGCATCTTGACGAGCGAACGCAACCCGCTTATTGTGCCCACTCTGGCCGTCTTCGTATCGACGCTTCTCTGGCTAGGTGGATGCTCCACCACTCCCAGGGCGGCAAGCAAAGGGGATGTCGGCCCGCTGCTTGCCTCGCCGCAAGTGGAAGCTACTCCTGCACCTTTACTTTTCGATGGAGATGAAGCCATGCGCCATGTCCGTGCCCAGATGGCCTTTGGCCCACGCCCTACGGGGTCAGAGGCTTCGCGCCAGACGGCAGAGTACATCCTGGGCACTTTGGCCGATCTCGGCTGGCGCACTGAGGTACGCCCGTTCGCCTATCAAGGCGTTGAAGGACGCAATCTTGTCGCCCGCGCAGGGCCACAGGGTGGGGCGATCTTCGTCCTTGGTGCACACTATGACACGCGTCGCCGAGCCGATCAAGACCCCCACATTCCGGATATGCCGGTGCCGGGGGCGAATGATGGGGCTAGCGGCGTAGCGGTCCTGCTGGAGCTGGCCCGTGTGCTGGACCGCGAGGCTTTACAGGGTGAGGTGTGGCTGGTTTTCTTTGATGCGGAGGACAACGGCCGTCTGGATGGCTGGGAGTATATTGTCGGGTCGCGTCACTTTGTCGAAAATCTGGAAGTGCGCCCGGACTACGCGGTGATTGTGGATATGGTGGGCGACGCCGATCAGGATATTTATCTGGAGCGCCACTCCGATCCTCTGCTGAGCGCTCATCTGTGGCAGATCGCCGCTGATTTGGGGTATGGTGACCATATCATTGCAGAGATGAAGCACACTATACTGGATGACCATATTCCTTTCCTAGAAGTGGGCATTCCGGCGGTGGATATCATCGACTTTGACTATGCCTACTGGCACACCACACAGGATACCATCGATAAACTCAGCGCTGAAAGCCTTGAGCGTGTCGGGCGAATGCTGGAGGTGTTCCTAGAAGCGGGAGGGAACTACCTCGACCGGTCATCAGGGCCATAAGGTGTGTTTGAGGCGTTGTCTAGGAGGAGGTGGGTATCGCGTTGGCTTCCGTGGGTCATACAAACGATGAAGGGCCGCGCGCCTTCTTAGTGGGGCTTGAGAGCGGTAAGAAGGGCGTGCTAGATGTCGACTCCTCGCTTGAGGAGCTGGCCTTGCTGGCGGACACGGCGGGCTTGCATGTTGTAGGGCAAACTGTACAACGCCTCCGGCATCCTGACCCGGCGACATTTATTGGCCGCGGGAAGGTAGAGGAGGTCATGCATTGGGTTGAGGAGCTGGGGGTGAGCATTGTCATCTTTGACGATGAACTCTCGCCACGCCACCAGCGCGAGTTGGAGGAGACATTCGGCGAGAATGTGCGGGTGCTCGACCGTACTGCTTTGATCTTGGACATCTTTGCCCGTCATGCCCGCACCCGCGAAGGCGCGCTACAAGTGGAGCTGGCGCAGTATCAGTATCGTCTGCCCCGCCTGACGCGCCAATGGACGCATCTAGCCCGCCAGGCGGGCGGCGCGGTGGGACGCGGTGGGGTCGCCGGGGTTGGTCTGCGCGGCCCAGGTGAGACGCAATTGGAGACCGACCGCCGCGAGATCCGGCGGCGCATTGCCCGGCTTGAGCGCGAGATCGAGCGCATACGTGCCCACCGCGAGCGCCATCGCCAACAACGGCGGCGCAGGGGAACGCCTGTTGTAGCTCTGGTTGGCTACACCAATGCGGGCAAGTCCACGCTGCTGAACGCGCTTAGCGGCTCACGTGTCTATGTTGCCGATCAGTTGTTTGCCACGCTTGATCCCACCACGCGCCGTGTGGCCCTCCCAAACGGCTGGGTGGCGCTTTTCACCGACACGGTGGGATTTATCCAAAAGCTGCCGCATACACTGGTTGCTGCTTTCCGCGCCACGCTTGAGGAGATCACACAGGCCACCTGCCTGCTGCACATGGTGGATGTATCGCACCCTAACGCCGCTGAACACATTCGCGTCGTTTCGTCAACATTGAGCGATGAGTTGGGCATCGGTGACATTCCCACGCTTATGGTGTTTAATAAGATCGATCAGGTGGATGAGGATAACCGCGAAGCCTACGAGCGCTTGCAAGCCGACTTCCCTGATGCCGTCCCGATATCTGCCCTCCATCGTTGGGGGCTGGATCGGTTGCTTGCTGCTATAGAGACGCTCTTAGCGGCTCGCCAGTCACGGGTGACGGTACGCATCCCCTATACTCAGGGGGTGCTGATCGCACGCTTTTATGAACTGGCCAGCGTTGAGGCGGAAACACACACTGCGGAGTACGTGGAGCTGACCGGTACTTTGGATACGCGTTACCTTGGTCCCTATCAACCGTATCGGCTGAGATGAGAGTTCGGGGTGACACACGAGGCGCCGTGGCGCGAGCTTATCGCCCGCATTGCTGCCGACAGAATTTCTGGGGCTAGCGCTCTGGCACGCGATACTGCCCGCGCCCTGTTGGCATTTGCTCATCAGGAAGCACCTTCTGACCTTGCTACTCTGCGCCTCTCTCTACAGGCGATCGCTCATTCCATTCTTGCTGGCCAACCCTCAATGGCCTCACTGTTGCGTATCTTGAACGATGCAATGGTGACCTGTGCGAGGGCTACCTCACCTGATGAGGCGCTGAACGGGTTGCAGCGTGTATGTCAAGCCTACGAATCGGCACTTGCGCAGGCAACGGAGCGCATCGCTGAACACGTATGGCCTGTCATTAGCGCGGCAACCCGCGTGGTGACGATCAGCCATAGCAGCGTGGTGGCACGAAGCTTGGCTAAGGCCCGTCAACAAGGCGCAGCTCTGCATGTGATATGTCTTGAGTCGCGCCCTGCCTGTGAAGGACGCGAGCTAGCATCGTATCTCGCGCAGTGCGGTCTGGAGGTAGAGTTGGCTGTGGATGCGGCAGCTTACGAGGTTCTGGAGGGGGCCGATCTATGGCTGGCGGGGGCAGATAGCCTCACCGAACATGGTGTGGTGAATAAGATAGGAACTGCGCCGCTTGCCGCGGCAGCGCGTGAACGAGGCGTTCCGGGCTATATTCTATGTGACCGCAGCAAAGTCTGGCCGTCCAGCTTGGGGAGGCCATCGGTTGTGGCGCAAGAAGCGGACGAGGTGTGGGCTGGCGCACCCCCTGGTGTGAGGGTCAGAAACTGCTATTTTGACCTGACCCCTTGGCATCTGATCGCGGCAGTGGTGGACGATGAGGGCTTGCACGCACCCGATCAGATTATTCGCGCATGCCGCGCGGTCGTGGTGGACGAAGGAATGGCAGCGATCATAACTGCCATACGTCAGGAGGCGAATTTCGTGTAGTCATAAACGGCGCTCTTTCCCTTTAGATTTAGATTAGGCAGTCTATGGGGAAGATTATCTCGCGATTTTCGTTGGGCAAAGTTGGACCTACCTCCCGAAGGAGTGCAAGATGAAAGACAAATTGGCTATATCGCAGAATTCACGGAATCTTATTGGCTATTTCATTCTCGCCTATGTAATCTCGTGGATGATTGGAATCCCTCTAGCTCTTGCTAAGCAAGGGGTTATCCAACCTGTATTTCCAGAATGGTTTCATTACTTTGTGTCTTATGGGCCAATGCTCTCTGCCTTAATTGTTACTTTGGCAACTCAGAGACAACAAGGGGTAAAAGAACTTTGGGGGCGGATAACTAAATGGCGAGTTGGGGGTATTTGGTGGTTCGCAGCCTTATCTCCACTCATAGTAGGTTTGCTCGTTACTTTGGTAACGAATTTGCTGACCGATAACAAAATATCCTTTTCCGACCTGGGAGAGATTCATTTTCTTCCTCCATTGGGAATAGGCGCACTGTTTCTTTGGATATTAACTTTTGGTATAGGGGAAGAAATCGGCTGGCGGGGGTACGCGCTTCCTCGTTTGCAAAAAGACCACAACGCACTTTATGCAACAGTTATATTGGCATTCTTTTGGGCATTATGGCATTTGCCACAATTCTTTTATTTATTCGACATCTCAATAGCCATTGGATGGATCATCGGACTGTTTGCTGGTGCAATTGTATTCACATGGTTGTTCAACAGTGCAGAAGGAAGCATCCTTGTTGCTGCAGTTTTTCACGGCTGTTTCAATTACATATCCGCCTCCAGTGCGGGCAATGGTTTGCTTGCAGCAATCGTAAGCACAATGGTGATGATTTGGGCAGTGGTAGTAGTTTTCCTCTACAAGCCCAAAACCTTATCAAGTAAAGGTAAGTTCGTGATCTAATTTTGTCGTCATATAGCACATTCCGCCAATTCGCGCTTCACTTGCACCGTGAAGCGCAACAGAGCAGCGTCAGGTAAAACGCGGGTCGTTAGGGTGCAACGCACTTTACCATCACGACGGTCACTTGCGATTACACGACCGCAGCGCGTTGGGGTAGGGGATTTCGTGTAGTCATCAACCTTTATCTATCTTCTCTGTTTGAGAGTTTCTCGGAAAATCCTACAGGCTACACGAAGCCGATCTGCGCTCCACTTGTATGGGGTATGGTGAGCGTAGAGGGTGACACCTTGCCGCCTCACAAGCGCAATGGTACAATGCCGCCGTGCCAATTGGGTGCAGTCACTCACCGCAGGGCAAGAACACTGTGAACGCTGATGACGATCCCAAGACCCTTCAAGAGGCAATCGCCCACTACCTGAGCAGGATCGATCGCGAATACTCCCCTCAGACAAGCGCCGCTTACACACAGGCCTTGAACCTATTCCAGCAGATGCTTCACAGCCAGCTCCATCTTGACGCCTGGCGAGAACCCGTGGCCAACCTGAGCACTGCATGGGGGCAAGCCTACCTAGACTACCTACAGAGGACACGATCAGTAGAGACCGAGCATCTCTACTCCCGCGCACTGGTAGACTTCTTCAGCCATGCAGAAAAGCAGGGTTGGTCAGCTGCAAACGCCGCTGATCTAGCCGCCTATGTGGCCGCCAACCGCCGTCCGAAAGAACACACTGTCCCCCACCCACCTTTGGAAGCCATCGATCGGCTACTGGCCTACGTCGCTGCTGCCCCCGTCCCCGCTGGCTCCCATGTCAGCGAACGGGAGCGCCTGCGCGTTTTGCGAGACCGCGCTTTTATCCTCACACTGGCCGAAACAGGCCTCAAAGTCTCAGAGGTCTGCGCGTTGCGCAAACATCACTTCCGAGCAGAGACGCGCTCTATCCGCCTCGACGATGAGGGCCCCACTCTGCGCCTTACAGCGATCACTGCGCAGGCCATTGGCACTTACTTGCGCGAGCGAGTCGGGTTGGACGCCAGTCAGGCACTTCAGCCGTCCGCCGATCTCCCCCTGTTCGCTCGGCACGACCGACGCGCCGGTAAGAGAGTACTGCCCTTCTCACGCTGGACCGCGATGAACATCATCAATGACTGGGTACGCCTCGCTCTGCCCGCAGCGGAGCGTGCCGCGTTGGAAGCTGCCGGTCAGCACATCACTACCCAGACCTTCCGCCACTATTTTGTCATCAACACACTCGCGCAGACCAAAGACCTTGCAGCGACACAAGCCCTCGCCCGCCATGGCGATCTTTCTACCACGCGGCGTTACCTACGTGCGCTTGCCAACACCCAGACCGAGAGCGAAGGTGCCGAGGATGAATCCGCGTCGGACAGGGCCGTCAGCTAATGACATAGAGAACGAAGGGTGCAATCATGCCCACGACTGAGACCTCCACTCCTGAAGAAAAACCCTTGCCCTTGATCACCAAGCTGGTGTATGGCACCGGCGACTGGGGCATGGCAAGCTTCAACACCATCCGCCAAATCTTCTATGCCATTTTCCTGACCGATGTGGTTGGCCTCTCTCCGACGTTAGCATCCTTTGCGGCGCTGGTAGGGGTTATTTGGGATGCACTCAACGATCCTCTTGTGGGCGCACTGAGCGATCGGGTGCGCAGCCGCTGGGGAAGACGGCGGCCCTTCCTGCTGATCTTCGCCATCCCCTTCGGTGCAGCCTTCGTACTCCTGTGGTGGGCGCCTCCCTGGGAAAGCCAGATCGCACTCATGGTGCACGTTACCATCGCTTACATGCTGGCCGATGCATTACAAACGCTGGTTGTCGTACCCTTTCTCTCCCTCACCCCTGAGCTAACCGAGGACTACGATGAGAGAACGTCTATCACCACCTACCGTATGCTCTTCAACCTGATCGCCTCGCTTGCTGCTGCAGCGGGGGCACCGGAGATCGTCGCCAGCTTTGACACTCCCCAGCGCGGATACCTCTTCATGGGCCTCATCTTCGGCGGTCTGGGAGCACTACCCTTCCTTGCCATCTTCCTTACCACCCGCGAACGGAAGGAGCACCTCGCCTATCCCTCACCAGACCTCCGTTCCTCGCTCAAAGCGGCGTGGCAGAACAGGCCCTTCCGCATCGCCACTGCTGTCAACTTGCTGAACTGGGTTACCTTTGACCTCGTCGCACTGATGTTGCCCTTCTTCCTGCGCTACTGGATTGACGGGGGAGAGCAATATCACCAAATGCAAGTCCCTCTGATCGGCGCACTAACTACCGAATCGGTCATCTTTTTTGTCCTACTGGTAACGGCCATTGCCGCCCTTCCCTTGTGGTCATATCTGGCCCGCCGTTGGGGAAAACGCAACGCCTACATCGCCGGCATGTCTTTCTGGGCCGTCGTCCAACTGCTGATCATTACCATTATGCCGGGGCAGCGCACTCTCATCCTGATCCTGGCATTCTTTGCCGGAATCAGTGTCTCCACGGCCCACGTGCTGCCCAACGCTCTCTTCCCCGACGTGTTGGAGTGGGATGAACTGCGCACCGGCCAACGCCGCGACGGCATGTACTACGGGCTGCTCAACCTCATGCGCAAGCTCACCAGCGCAGTTGCCATCTTCCTCGCCCTACAGGTGCTTGGACTGTTCAACTATCAGGCTCCGCCGGAGGGTGTGGCAGTGTTCCAGCAATCGCCACAGACACTGCTCGCGATCCGCATATTAACAGGCCCCGGCGGCAGCGTCTTCCTGCTTGGCGCAATCGCGGTGGCCTTCTTCTACCCTGTCAGCCGAGAGCGCCACGCTCGCATACGCCGTTTGCTGGCCCACCGCCGCACACGTCAGGCCATCCGAGCTGCCCAGTCTCCCGCTGCAACAATGCCATCTGCCCCAAGGGTGGATAAATGAGAGTTCTAACACACAAACGGCGTGCCCAATGGCTAAGTGGACGGCGGCTAATCGGCGCGGTCGCCCTGACGGCCATAGCACTCGTTGTCGTCTTTGCTTCGATCATCACCCTCTTAATCACTTTTGCGCCGCAAGCCAGCGATTCGCCCTTTCTGCTGATCGCTATGGCCGCTGCCTCCATCATCGTTGGCCTGCGCGTCGGCAGCCTGCTATCCCGCAGGGTCAC
>DAOTYL010000178.1:0-14859 GCA_034434955.1 Anaerolineae bacterium
TGTAGAGCAGGGAAGGCCTCTCAGTGACAAACTAAAACCCGGCGAGATGCCGGGCCGAGCTTTGCACTACAAAGTCTGTCCTGCCATCTACAACTGGATAAAGTATATCCTTTGTGGCAGGCAAATGCAAATTTTGGGGAAGGGTATCTTCTAGAGGGAGTTAGGGAGTGAGGTCCAACGAGGAGTACGATGTACGCCAATCGCCTTGATCAATTCCTGCATCGCCTTGCCGATGCCGCCGACCTGGCCTTTTTGCCCATCTCCGCCGATCTGCAATATCTCACCGGTCTGCCCCGCGATCTGCCCAGCTTCGGCGCTGTGCTGCATCCGGGCGCCTGGGCCGAAGGCCTGTGGGCGGCGCCGGGTCACACCCCTGTGCTGATCCTCACGCGTATGTCCGCCGAGTTCAGTGGGCTGGCAGGCGTGGCCGATGTGCGCGTGCGCCTCCTCGGCGACCACGACGATCCGGCGGTGCTGGTGCGCGATGTGCTGCGCGAGTTCGGCATCTCTGGGCAGGCACGCATTGCTCTCTCCGACCGCGCCCTCGCCGAGACGGTCGTGGCGGTGCAGCGCCTTGTGGAAGGGGCGCGGTTCCTCTCGGCTACCGACCTGCTGCGCCCCTTGCGTAGGATCAAATCGCCGCAGGAGATGGCGCTGCTGCGCCGCGCCGGCGAGATCACCGAGGCCGCCTTTGCCGTCGTGCTGGCGATGCTCAAGCCCGGGATGACAGAGTTGGACATCATCGCCGAAGTGGACTACCAGCTGCAGCGGCACGGATCGCTGGGGCCGTCCTTCCCCACCACGCTTTACTGCTCCGGACCTCGGCATCCGCTTATTTTCGGTAAGCGCACTGAGACGCAGAACCGCGTGCTCCTCCCGCCGGTGGCTGTGCTGTTTGACTTTGGGGCAATCTACGAGGGCTACTGCTACGACTTCGGGCGCACGGTGGCCTTTGGCGAACCGCCCGAGGACCTGCGCCGCTACTTTGACCTTGTGATGGCCTCGCAGGCGGCGGGAATCGCCGCGCTGCGCGTCGGCGCTACCTGCGAGCAGGCCGATGCAGCGGCGCGTGCCGTCATCGCCGAGGCGGGGCTGGGCAACCTGTTTCGCCATCGACTGGGGCACGGTATCGGCCTGGACGTGCACGAGCCACCTTTCCTGACGGCAGGGGATAGCACTGTGCTGGAGGAAGGGATGACCTTCACCGTCGAGCCGAGTATCACCACCTTTGACGGCTTCTCGGCGCGGGTGGAGGATGTGGTAGCGGTTGGTGCGGACGGCGGCGAACCACTGACGCACGGCTTCCAGACGCTGTACGTGGTGGAATGAGCACCGCCTTCTTCAAGGGGAAGGTCGCGGCCGTTTTCCCATCTTCCTAATGTGTGCTACCATCTGCGCATGCGTCAGGAAAGAGGAGGTTGGATTGATGCGCACTGTGCGTTCCATGCTACCCTCTCTGCTCGTGATGGCTGCCCTGCTGGGGTTGGCAGCCTGCCAGTTGCTCCCCCTCGGACAGGCTGCCCCCACGCCGACGCCCCCGCCGCCGCTGTTGCCTACGGCTACCCGGCCCCCTCTTGTTCCCACGCCCGAACCCACCCAGCCCTCACCGCAGGCCACGCCTGCCCCTGCCCTCGCCGCCGGGGAGATCGTCTTTGTGCGGGCGGGCAACCTTTGGGCCATCGGTGCGGATGGCAGCAATGAGCGTCCGCTCACGGCCTACGCTTCCGACACTGTCCTGCGCGATCTGGTGCCCTCGTCCGATGGGCATGCCCTAGCCTTCACGCTGGATGGACATACGCTAGCCATCTATGACTTTGCCGAGGGACAGATCGCCGTGCTGGATACGGCCAACGATGCCCTCATCGCTGCACCGGTGTGGCTGCCAGAGGGAGGGGTAGCCTACCAGCGCGTGCCGCTCGATCCACAAACGATGGCCCCCGCAGTGGGTGAGGTGTGGCTTGCCGCATCGGATGCACCGCCCCGTCCGCTCATCAGCGCCGGCGCCTTGCCCGAGGACCCACAAGCCACCTTTGCGCCGGCCTTTGCCCTGAGTGGGGGCCGCTTGATGGTGGCAGCCGCCCCGGCAGAAGGCGAAGCCCCTCCCCGCTTCCTGATTTACGATCCAAGCGGCGGCGTGCTGATCCCCCTCGCCGCGCCGGGCCTTGAAGCGCCTGCTGTGTGGGACGTCTCACCCGACGGCGCAAAGGTTCTGCTCTACGAGCAGACAGCGCCCAACGTGCTCTATCTGGCCGACCTCAACCCTGATGGGAGCGCGGCAAACATCGTCCAGATTTCGCCGCCGGATGAGCGTGCCTACCGCCTAGCGCACTTTGCGCCGGACGGCGCACGCGTGTTGGCGTTGCGTGCCCCCCTGCCGGAAAGCGGGGAGGGGGTGGAAGCGCTCCTCATGACGCCTGCCGCAGGTGGCGCGTACACCATCACCGTGCTCCATCAGGATGTGGGCTTCAACTACCTGATGCTGCGCTGGCATGGGGAGGATGGCGTCGTCCTGCAACGCATGTCAACGGACGGCGGCGACTCGGAACTGTGGCTGGCCCCGCCGGACGGCTCGGCAGGCATGTTCCTCACTTCGGGTGAGCAGCCTGTAGTTGTCGGCGGATAAGGGGACAATGGGCGAACAGGGCGCTTCGGCACGCACCACGCTGATCAGCGGAGGTGCGGGGTTTATCGGCAGCCACCTCGCCGATGCGCTGCTGGCGCGTGGTGAGCGCATCGTTTGCTTGGATAACTTTGACCCCTACTACAGCCCGGCCCAGAAGCGGCGCAACATCGCGGCCCATCTTGACCATCCCCGTTTCACGCTTATTGAGGCCGATATCCGCGACCGCGAACGCATGTTACGCCTTTTTGCCGAGCACCGCCCCCAACGGGTAGCGCATCTAGCCGCCATGGCGGGCGTGCGCTACTCCGTCGAACGCGCCCCGCTCTATGTGGAGGTCAACGTGCAGGGGACGCTCAACCTGCTGGACGCTGCACGTGCGGTGGGCGTGGAGAACTTCGTGTTTGCCTCTACCTCGTCCGTCTACGGACGGTCGGAAAGCATCCCGTTCAGCGAAGAGCAGCCCACCGACCGCCCACTGGCGCCGTATCCGGCCACCAAGAAGGCCGCCGAGGTGATGGGACACGCCTATCACAACCTGTTCGGCCTCAACTTCACCGCCCTGCGCTTCTTCACCGCCTATGGGCCGCGCGTGCGTCCCGACATGATGGCCTATACAGTGATGGATCACATCGTGCGCGGATTGCCCATCACGTTGTTTGACGGGGGCGCCAACCTCTACCGCGATTGGACCTACATAGACGACATCATCCAAGGGGTAATGGCAGCGCTGGACACGCCACTGGGCTATGAGGTGATCAATCTGGGGCGCGGCGAACCTGTGCGCCTGGGCGACTTTGTGGCAGTGATCGAGGAACTTACGGGGCGTAAGGCGCTCATTGAGGCGCGGCCCACACCGCCCAGCGAACCGCCCATCACTTATGCCAGCGTGGAGAAAGCGCGGCGCCTGCTCGGCTACCGCCCTCACACCTCCATCCGCGAGGGGTTGATGCGCACGTGGGAGTGGTATCAGGCGGAGGGGTACGGCGCATCCTAAGGGACGCCATCACATGCCGCTGGTGCCGGTGTGGTGCGCTGCTTGCCCGCCGACAAGCGTGGTGAGGCGGGTGATCTCCCCGCGCAGGATGGGGGGCAACGGCACGCCATGCAAGCGATGGATGTGCTGCAGCGTGTGCGCCAGCGTCGCTCGTTGGTCGGGGTCGGCAGCATGCCAGGCACGGAGGAGGGCTTCCTCTGCCTCCGCAGGCAGCGCAGCGAGGGCGACTACAGCAGCCCAAGCCACGTGGGGATCGGCGCTTTGCACTGCCCGCAACAAACCATCAACGGCTGGCTCCCCTATGACGGCGAGCGCGGACGCTGCTTCGGCACGCACGCCGGCATCCCCATCGCCCAGCAACCGCAACAGGCTGGGGATGGCATCGCTGTGGCCCAGCGCACCCAGCGCCCGCGCCGCTGCCCAGCGCGTCATCCAATCGGGATGGCGCAAGGCACGCAGCAGGCCCAGCATGGCGGATCGGTTCCCCACGATGCCCAACCCCCACGCCGCATAACTGCGCACGGCGCGGTCATCGCTGCTTAGGGCTTCCAGCAGGCCGGGCACGGCAGCCTCGCCGAGGTGAGCCAGCACCTCCGCCAGCCGCGTGCGTCCCGCCTTATCCACCCGTTGAAGCTCGGCCAGCAGCACAGGCACGGCGGCCGATCCCATGCGGCCGAGCGCCTCAAGTGCTGGGGTGTGCTCCGCGGCGCCTTCGCCCTGGAGGGATTGCAACAGAGCCGCGATCACGGGTTCACCGCCGATGGCTGCAAGCACCCAGCCTACATCCTGACGAACCTGCTCACTTGTGCCGGGGTCGCGCAGCACATTGAGCAGGGACGGCACGGCAGCCTCGCCGATCTCGCTCAGCACGTCCCGCGCCGCCATGCGCATCGGCTCGGTGCTCTCCGCGGTCAGCACATTCAGCAAAGCCGGGATAGCCACCTCACCCATCTCGGCGAGGGCGCGGCCGGCCACCTGACGCACATCGCTGTCTGGGCTGGCGAGCGCCTCCAAGAGGCCGGGCAAGGCCGGCCGCCCGATGCGCCCAAGTACCTGCGCCGCTGCACGGCGGCGCTCGCGGTCTGCCCCTTGCAGATCGGCAAGCAGCGGCACAAGGGAAAGTTCGGGGAGATCGGCCAGCACACCGGCGGCGCTTTGCCGCACCAGTTGGTGCGGGTCATACAAGGCATCCAGCAGGGCGGGCAAGATGGCGGAGGTCTTGATCCAGCTCAGCGCCATGACGATCAGCACCCGCGTCTCGGCGTCTTCCCGCCAAAAGGCGGCGTGGAGGGCCGGGATGGCCTCCACACTGCGTATCCAGCCGAGGGATTGGATGGCTGCGCGGCGCACCGCAGGATCGGGGTCGTCCAGTGCGCCTATGAGGGCAGGTGTGGCGCGTTGGTCGCCGATATGTCCCAGCGCCTCTGCTGCCTTTACCCGCACGGCTGCCTGACGGTGGCGCAGCAGACGCATCAGGCGCAGCACCGCCTTCTCGTCCCTTTTCCACGCACGCGCTTCAAGGCTGGCGATACGTCGCATCATCCTCGGGCTGACTTTTGTGGGCATGGATGCTCCTCACCCCATTTGCAGCATCGCTTGCGCCCATCATAGCATGTTGCAGCAGGCCGGCAGCGTACAATTGCGTAACAATTCTGCAGTCGGCGGGTAGCGTGCGTTACACCTTAGCATTGGCCCCAGCAGCGCACCACCGCAAAATCGGAGGATGGCCTACGGCATGGAGTGGCGGGCGAAGAACTCCCACAGCACGGTGCTGGCGTCCATATCCTGACTGACAGCGCCCGCTTCGCGATCCTCCGGTGAGGGGCCGCCCGGCCATGTATGCCCGCCGCCTTCAACCGTGTAGAGCACCACCTCTGCGCCCTGCGCACAAGATGCGTAGCGCTCGTAGCGCACACGAGTGCCATCGCGGGCCACATCGAGGCTGCCCGTCTCCGTCGGGGTGGGATCGCATTGGTCGAGCGTCAGCCAGTGCTCCACCGTATCCGCCACTCCCACCACAAGCGCCTCATTGGGCGAGACGTAGGGGACGACGGGGTCGGCATCACCGTGAACCATCATCACAGGGATGGGGCGCGTGGGCCGGCAGGCCTCTCGCTGACCGGGCGTCATGGTGCTGGCCACCATCCCCAGGGCGGCGATGTGGTCGGGGAGGTCGCAGGCCAGCCGTAGGGCAAAAAAGCCGCCTTGCGAGAAACCCGCCGCATAGACACGCCGAGGGTCAAAAGACACTTCATCTGCCAGCCGCTCCAGCAGGGCGATAGTGAAGGCTACATCATCCACGCTGGAGCGTTGGGTTGGCTCGTAATGCCACTGACGTAGGAAGCCCTGTGGATAGACGACGATAAATCCCTGCTCATCGGCCAGCGCATCAAAACGGGTGATGGTGCGGGCGTCTTCCGCCGTCTGCAAGAATCCGTGAAACACGAGCACCAGCGGCCAGCGCCGATTCGGGTTGTATTGCGGCGGCAGATGCACGTAGTAGAGGCGATCCTGTCCGCCGATGTCAATCGCGCCGCTGTAGTCCGTCCCGAGGGGGCGCGGCGGACGGGCCAGCCGCACGGCTGCTATCGCCACGGCGGCGATGGCGATCAGCATCCCCATGACGGCGATCAGCCAGCGCCGCACGCGCCGCCGCCGTTCCGCCCGACGGGCCTGCTGCTCCGGCGTCAGGATTTGGTAGTTGCCGGGCATTTCCCCTCCTCGCTACCCTCCGACGATGGGCTTGGCCGCCGCACCCAGATGTCCGGCGCGGTAGGTCGTCAGCTGCTGCTGTGCGGTGAACTCCCCCCAGGCAGCGCTGGCATCCACATCGTCCGACATCACCACGCCGCCCGGACGCACATACGGCCACGCAGTGGTGAACTCCCACATCATGTGGGCGTAACTATGGTCGCTGTCGTGGATGAAGAGGTCCACCTGCGGCACGAGTGCCAACACCTGCGGCAGGAGGTCTTTGGCGTCACCGAGGTGCTGGCGGTGGCGCAGACGCAGGTACTCCGGCACGGCCCAGCCGGAGCCTTGGCCTGTGGGCAACCCCTCGTGAATCCAGCCGCCGTGCCCGCGTGTAGCGTCCAGCGTCCCTGTGGGGGGCAGGTCAATGGTATGCAGGATGCCGCGCCCGTTGCGCTCCATCGCCCGCAGGATGAAGGCCGAGGAGTTGCCGGGCGTGCCGCCCGTCTCAACTACCACTTCCGGCTGCATGAGGCGCACCAGCGCATACTGCACCAGCTGATGGAAGTAGGGGCTGCCGCCCTGATAGGAGAGGAACATAAACTGATGCCCACGCGGTTCGCGCCCGGCAAGCGTGCGATGCAGAGAGAGGAAAGTGCTTAGGAAGGGGACATCGTGGGCGATCTCGCGCAGGGCGCGGCGCACGGCCTGCCGAGGCACTCCTGCGAGCGCCGCCACCATGTGCTCGGCGGCGCGCACCTGCCGTACATGGAACCATACCAGACGTGGGTCGTGTGAGTAGCGTAGCCCTTCCCAAAAGGTAAGGGGCGGCGTAGGGACTTGTAGATCGTTCATGGTCAATCGATCACACCTCCCCACTCTGCGGGCTAGATCAGCGGCGGCACCTGATCGGCGGACATGGTATAGGTGAACTCGCGGGTGCCCCGTTCGCGGATGACCTGCGCCGGATTGCCGCCCACAATGGTGAAGGGCGGCACGTCCTTTGTCACCACCGACCCCGCTGCAACGACGGCGCCCTCCCCGATGGTGACACCCTTCAAGATGATGGACTGCGAGCCGATCCAGGCCCGATCCCCCACCGTGATGGGCGCATCGCGCCGCGAGAAGGCCGGATCGTCGGGATCATGGTCGGCGGTGTAGAAGGCCACATCGTGCCCCAGCACCACGTAATCGCCCAACGTGATGGGGGCACTGGCAACGAAGAAAGCGCGGGGGATTGAGCAGCCGCGTCCGATGGTGATAGCCTCCAGTCGGTCGCCACTGAAGCGGCAGCCCATCCACATCACGGTGTCAGGGCCGATGCGCATCCCGATCACGCGGCGGTAGTACCACAGCCGCAGGCGCATACAGGGCAGCCAGCCTACGATCTGGTTGAGTGCGTAGACCTTGAAGAACTGATAGATGAGCGTGCTCAGTCGATCACGCAGTTTCCGCATCTGGCCCTTTGCTCCGCCGCAGCAAGTTATGGCGCACCAGCGCCCAGACTTCGCGCACCTGCGCGCGCTCCAGCACATAGACTATCCCAGCAAAGGCCGCCGTGCCAACCGCTGCTTTGACGATGAGGGTGACGACGATCCCGCCGCCCACCGCCGCGCCGAGCGCATAGCTAGCGGGGGTCAACAACAGCAGCAGCAGCGCGGGCAGCGCGTACAAGCGCAGGCTGCGCAGCTCAAGATAGCGCGAGGTATACCATTGGGCCAGCATAAAGCCGACGATCTGCATCACGCTGACGGCGAGCGAGGCCCCCACCCCACCCCAATAGTACACCGCCGGCAGCGACACCACCACAAGGATCAGCGCTTGCGCCACCATTGAGCGTTGGAACTGCCTCTCCTGACGCACGGCCAACAGCAGCTGCGCGTTGTTCTGGAAGAGGGGACGCGCCAGCACGTAGAGGAACATCGCCCGCAGCAGGAGCGGCACCGGCAGCCACTTGGGACCGAGCAGGATGAACATGATCTCCTCAGCAGCGGCAAGCATGACGATACTGGCCAGCGCCACGATGCGCACGAGCAGCCAGGTGGTCAACTCATACGCGCGGCGCAGCACCTCGCGCCCGGCCGTTTTGCTTTGCGCGTACATAGAAAGCGCAATGCCACCGATCACGCCCGCAAACAAGTTCATGGGCAGGTTGGCCAGATAGAAGGCCCGCGAGTAGTAGCCCAGCGCCTTCTCGCCGCGCAGGTTGCCCAGCAGCCAATCGTCAAACTCCCAGGTGATTTTGCCCAGCAGGCCGCTCGTCCAGAGGGTGAGGGCAAAAGAGCGGATGTCGCGGGCGATGAGGGGGTCCCAGGTGCGGGTGGGGCGCCAACCGGCGGCGATCCACGATCCAACCCCCAGCACGGCGACGGGCACAGCGGCATCCAACAGCAGCGCAGCCAGCGCATACCCCAGATAGGCCGCACCGATGGCCAGCAATGCCCCGGCCACTGCGCCAAGAAGCGTCAGCCACGTAAGGATATCCTGCCGAATGTCGCGGCGCAGGATATATTGCGGCGTGGAGGTGAGGGCGAAGATCAGGCGCACGCCCAGCAGGGCGAAGATGGCCTGCCACACCATCGGCGAGGCCATCTGCGGGATGGCAAGCCACAGCGCCAACGCCACCAGCACACCGATCAGCGCCGTGCCAACCTCAACGACGTACTGCGTCACCAGCCGCGCCTGCTGACGCTCCGCATCGCTGATGACCACCTCCGGCAGCTCCATGCGCAGCAGGCTGATGAAGGACACCCAAGCGCTCGCCAGTGCTACCACGCCGTAGTATTCCGGCGCCACCAGCCGCGCCAGGATGGGCGTCTTGATCACGCCGATGGCCACAAGCGCATATTGCCCAACGCCAAGATAAGCCGCGCCGCGCATCACGCGGCGGGCAAGGGCATCTTTCTGCGCCGCGTCGGCCGGCGCAGCGGAGGGAGCAGCGTCGGTGGGCGGAGAGATGGGGTTCAATCCTTCTGCGCGGTGCCTGCATCGGCAGCGGAACGCTGTGCCGCCAGCTCACGGATGTGCTCGATCAGGCGGGCGGTCGAGATAGGCTTGACCAGATACAGGTCGGCGCCCAGCTCGGCAGCGTAAGTGCGCATCACGTTTTGGCCATGTGCGGTGAGGATGATGATCGGCGTGTGTGTCTTCTCATCCTCCTGGGCACGCATACGGGCGATCACATCGTAACCGTCCATACCGGGCATGGCCAGGTCCACAATAGCGATGTCAGGGCGCTCCTCACGGAATAGGCGCAGCCCCATCTCGCCGTCCGTCGCCAGCAGCACTTCAAAATCCGGCTTGTCAAGGGCGATCTTCAGCATGTCCAAAATCAAGCGGTCGTCATCAATGAGCAGGATGCGAGTCTTAGCCATCCTCATGCCTCCGATGGGCAATGCTGTTCAGGGTTGTGGAGTGCGGCGGAGTGCCACGGCCAGAAAGAGATACCAGCATCCCAGAAACAGCATATAGATGTCCCCCACCCACAGGACAATGCGCCAGCCGATGCGCAACGGCAGGCTCATGAAAAGAAGGAGCACGGTGAGCAGCACCACCGGCACCAGCGCCATCAGCGCGGCAAAGAGCAGCGCCCCCACACCCAACTGCCTGCGCACTACGATAAAGGTCTGCCACTCTGCGAAAAGAAGGAAGAGCACCCCTATCACGCGGTAGGCAATGGGCGGGGCCAGCGGCGCACGTCCCAGCAAACCGTCGACAAGGGCGGGGAAGAAGCTCAACGCCGCGCCCAAAAACCAGTTGAGGAGCATATCGCCGAAGACAATGCGCCTCAGCGTGAAGGTGCGGGCTTTCTCAACATCCAGCATAGCAGGGGTGCTCCTCTGCATCCGGATTGGGCTGCCCTCCAGTATATCACGCGCTGCCAAAGGGCGGAAATGGTACTCTTCTCCGCCGCTTCGCCCGCTTCTATACGAAAAGTTCGGAGGGTGACGGAAAAACGTTGGACAAGCGGGCGGAGAATGTGATACAATTTACCCTTGCTTATGCAAAGGCCACATCATGGGGAGGTGTAGATTTGGCTAATACGAAATCCGCCCAGAAGCGGGCGCGGCAAAACGAAAAGCGCCGCCTGCGCAACCGTCTGCACAAGTCCCGTGCCCGCACCTATGTGAAGAAGGCGCGTCTGGCCCTCGCCGCCGGCGACCTTGAGGCGGCCGTTGAAGCGGTGCGCAAGGCGGCCAGTATGCTGGATCATGCCGCCAGCAAAGGCGCGATCCACCCCAACAATGCTGCACGTCGCAAAAGCCGCCTGATGAAGCGGTTGGCGCAACTTCAGGCGCAGGCACAGGCGCAAGCCTAGCCAAACGGGCAGACCTGCCTCTCTGCCTTCTGTACGACACGCAGGCCCTACGCCGGCGTGTTTTGCTTTTTGTACCCCCTTCAGTGCACTGCCCTCCGCAAGCAAGCGCAGCACATCCCTCCTCTCTCATAGCATGGCCTCGATAGCAGCGCGGCGGTCGGCGAAGGCCGCATCGTCCTGCAGAGGCAGGCACTCGGCGAGCGTGCGTTTCTGCTGGAGCAGCGCAAAAGCAAAGGCCATGCAGGTTGCTTCGCCGCACTGCTTGCAGTTGGTCTGCGGCAGCAACGCCCACACATCCAGCGGGCGGGGCGTGCGACGAGGCGCCGTCACCGCCATTAACTGGGCGCGGTGTTCCCACGTAGCGTTGATGGCCTCCGTGAGGGCCTCCAGCAGCGCCACCCCTTCCTCATTGTCCTTCACCTGTGTGATGTACACCCGGTCGGCGTACAGCGTGAGGAAGCCGGGCTGGCGGCGGAAGGTCACCGCGCCCGCTTGCGGGTTATAGGCAATGACGTTGGGCAGGGCAGCCAGATAGGGCAGGACCTCCCCCAGGGGGCGTGATGGAGCGCCCACGACAACGATCTTACCCGGCTCGGCGAGGCAGGGCAGGGTGCGGATGAGGTGGATGGCATCCAGAAAGGGCATGGGGCATCCTCACAGAGGGTGGCTAAAACCCGCGCAGGTGGGTCGGTGTGACGCGGATAGCGGCGCTGTACTCCTCGGCCATTTGCTGGGGCGTCATGCCGAGGTCGGCGATGCCCTGCGCATACTTGGCGAGGTATGCTGCATGGCGATCGGCGCGGGGCGCAGAGTCATCTAGGCGGGCCTCGCCGATGAAGACGACGACATCGTTGCCATCGGTGTCGCTGTTGAAGTGCAGCGCCACGTGTGGATTGCGCCGGATATGGCGCACCTTGTGGGCATCCGGCTGGCTGTAGATGAGGAACGAGCCCTCCTCCCACAGAAACCACACCGGACGCGGCTGGGGAGCGCCGTCTGGGCCAACGGTGGTGAGCCAGATGACGTGCTCCTCGCGCAGGCGGCGCATCACACGCTGGCCGAACTCAGTGGATGTGTCAATGTGCATGGAAGCTCCTTAAGCAGTGAGCAGGGCAGCAATGCATCTTCGTCTTCCATCCCTCTGTGGTCACCTTTCTCGCACTTCTCCCATTTCCCGCACATCGTACCCCTCCAGCGACGCTACCGCCACACGGAAAGCCTCATCGTGCAGCAGCGCGAGCAGCGGCTTGAGCAAGTCGCTCTCGTAGTGCTCACGGGGGATGACCAGATCGTAGCGCTCCCAGCCCACCGGCACAAAGTCCAGGCCCAGCGCTCGCGCCGCCGCCCGCACCCCCAGCCCGCAATCCGCCGAACCGCTTGACACCGCCGCTGCCACAGCCAGATGGGTGTACTCCTCGCGCTCGTAGCCGCGCACCTGCGCCCCGTCAATGCCGCGCCGCTGCAGTTCATAGTCCAACAGCAGGCGCGTGCCCGCCCCACGTTGACGGTTGACGAAGGTCACATCAGAGCGGATCAGGTCCTCAAAACCGGCGATGTTTTTGGGGTTGCCCGGCGCAACGATCAGCCCTTGCTCACGATACGCCAGTGTCACCAGCAGGACCTCGCGCCCCGGCAAGTATTGATCGACATAACGCCAATTGTACTCGCCCGTGTCGGGGTCCAAGAGGTGCGAACCGGCCAGATGCGCTTCGCCGCGCCGCAGGGCGATCAACCCGCCGAGGCTGCCCACATTAGCCGAAGCCAAGCGCATCCCCGGCGCACGCTCGGCCAGATGCTGCGCCAGCAGGTCGAGCGTCATATCGTGCGAGCCGATGGCGACAATTGTGCGGGCGATCTCCTGGGGGGTGCGGTAAAGGCGCACCGTGACCGTCGCACCTGCATCCAGACCCTCGGAGAAGCGCGGGATGCGCACGATGCCATCGGCGCGTACCAACGAGGTGATCACACCCGCTCCCCGCGAGAGCGGGGTGGCGATCACCTTATCACCCACCCTGCCCACCGTGACGCGCACGTAGTCGTCATCGCCCGCTGGAGAGGTCATCTTGCGGCTGAGGGTGGCCTCAATGGTGGGCGGTTCGTGAGGTGGACGCCCCAACCAACGGCTGATGAGCGGCTCGATGAAGAGTTCGCCGGTCAGCGCAGCGGAGACGGGGTAGCCGGGCACGCCGACGATGGGGGTGGGAACCTCACCCCTTCGGTCTCCCTCTCCAGCGCCGGAGAGGGAGGAGGTTGCTATCATGCCGAAGATCACGGGATGGCCAGGCCTCACGGCGATGCCGTGCACCAGCACCTCCCCCAGGTCTTCAATCACCTGCGCGGTGTAGTCTTCCGTCCCTGCACTGGACCCCGCATTGACGAGCACCAGATCGTGTGTGCGGGCAGCTTCCATCACGGCGACCCGCAGAGCATCCACGTCATCGGGGACAATAGGCCAGCGCGTAGCCTCGCCTCCCCACTGCTCGATCTGCGCCGCCAACACCAGACTGTTGTACTCAATGATCTGGCCGGGCTGTGGTCGGATGAGTGCCGCTTCCTCCACCGAGACCAGTTCCGAGCCGGTGGGGATGATCGCCACACGCGGCCTACGCCGCACAGCGATGGTCGCATGGCCGCTGCCCGCCACTGCGCCGAGGTCCACCGGACGCAGGACGTGGTTGGCAGGCAGCACCAGTTCCGTGGCGACCATATCTTCACCCATCTGGCGCACATGCTGCCAGGGGGCCACCGGCGCACGGATGATCAGTTCATGAGGGGCTTGGCTGCGTTCCACGTGCTCCACCATAATCACGGCATCGGCCCAGCGTGGCAGAGCATGGCCAGTGTTGACAGCCTGCGCCGGACGTTCCGCACGCTCCACATCCGCTTCATCCTCGACCACCGTCAGCGTGATGGGGTTGGTCTCGGAAGCCCCCAGCGTATCGCTTGCACGCACGGCGTAGCCGTCCATGGCGCTGGCATGATAGTGCGGCGAGGAGACGACCGCCCACACCGGTTCGGCGGTGACGCGCCCCAGCGCCTCCGCCAGCGGCACGGTTTCGGCAGGAAATGGCCGCCACAACCCGACTTCCTCCAGCGCTGCCACGAAACGCGCCCAGGCCTCGTCCATTGGAATATCATGCAAGTACACACTGCGCTTGGGCATCTGTGATTTCCCCTATCTGCTCGCTGCTGTGTCATCCCCCAGTGTAAAACAGAGGGGAGAGGTTGAAAAGGGGGACCCCAGATCGCTGGGGGTGAGCCGCTGGGGTACAATCAAGGGCGTTGGAAAAAACCTCATGCGCTTGGCGGAGGGCATGTGGACGAGCAGCAAGCGGGCAAAGATGCCCTACCTCTGGATACCCTCCTTCTCGGCGACTGTGTGGAGGTGCTGAACTCCCTGCCTGCCGAGTCGGTGGACCTCATCTTTGCCGACCCACCCTACAACCTCCAGCTGGATGGTTCAGACTTGTGGCGACCTGACCTGACCCATGTGGATGCCGTTGATGAGGAGTGGGATCGCTTCGCCAGCTTCGCCGAGTACGATGCGTTCACACGGGCGTGGCTTACGGCCTGCCGTCGCGTGCTCAAGGACAGCGGCACGATCTGGGTGATCGGCACCTACCACAACATCTACCGCATCGGCACGATCCTCATGGACCTGGGCTACTGGATTCTCAACGACGTGATCTATATCAAGACCAACCCCATGCCCAACTTCATGGGCACGCGCTTCACCAACGCGCACGAGACGCTGATCTGGGCGCAGAAGCGGCGCGGTGCGAAGTACACCTTCAACTATCACACCATGAAGGCCCTCAACGGCGGCAAGCAGATGCGCTCCGATTGGCGGTTGCCGATCTGCACGGGCGCAGAGCGGCTGAAGGTGAACGGCGTAAAGGCACATCCCACCCAGAAGCCGGAAGCACTGCTCACGCGTGTTATACTGGCCAGTTCGCGCCCGGGCGATGTGGTGCTAGACCCTTTCTTCGGCACGGGCACCACCGGCGCTGTTGCCAAGCGGCTGGGCCGCCGCTGGATCGGCATCGAGCGCGATGAGACCTACGCACGGCTGGCGCAGGCGCGTATTGACGCCGTCCAGCCAGAGCCATTCCCCGGCGAGGTGCTGGAAAGCGATCCGCGCCGCCTGCCACCGGTGCCCTTCCGTGTGCTGATCGAGCGAGGGTTGATCCGCGTCGGCCAGAGGCTCACCTTCCGCCATCGGGAGGACGTGAC
>DAOTYL010000179.1:0-1861 GCA_034434955.1 Anaerolineae bacterium
GATCGGCGAGCCGAATCTAGTGGCCGTGATTGGGCCGTTGTGCAGCGAGGCCTGTCAGGCCAGCGCACCGATCTACGAGGAGGCGCATCTAACGGCTATCTCCCCCTCATGTAGCGCAACAGCGCTCACCGATGAGATGTTGCATGTAGGCGCTTTCATGAGGACCATGTATGATGATGCGCTGGAAGCGGATGCGGCGGCGCGTTTCGCCTACACCCAGCTGGGCGCACGCCGCGTGGCGCTTATCCATGACGGCACTCTCGAGACGGCCGATCTGATAACTGCCTTTGAGGCCAGTTTCGTCCGTCAGGGCGGGCAGATCGTCTCTAATGTGGCCATCCCGCGTGGTGAGGAGGACCTGCACCCCCTGTTGACCGAGGTCGCATCGACTCGCCCTGACCTGATCTATGCGCCGCTGCTCCCTGCTCCCGCAGCGCAGCTAGTGTTGCAGATGAACACCACCGCGCTGGCTGGAATACCCCTTATGGGGGGGCGGCATATGATCAGCACGTGGTTTCTGCAGCGGGTCGGGCTGGTGACCAGCGGAACCTACGCGGTTGGCCCTTATCTGGAGGGCGAGGCCTATAGCAGCCTTGTTGAGGCCTACGTTGAGCGGTATGGTGAGCAACCGTCCAGTGCCCTTTTCGCCTTTGCCTACGATGCTACAACCTTGGCTTTACAGGCTGTTGAGGATGTCGCTGTGACAGATGGTCAGTCTCTGCGGATTGGTCGCCAAGCGCTGCGTCAGAACCTCTACAGCGCCTCCAATCGGCCGGGCGTGACAGGCACACTCACTTGTACTCTCTGGGGTGACTGCTCGGTGGGTGCGCTTGCCGTTTATCAGGTGCGTGAAAATGAGTGGCAGGTTATTTATATCCCCTGAACCTCGGCTCTCCTTGCTTTGGCGATGCTATAATAGGTTTGACGGTGGGGTTTCCGAAAACGGCAAGAGGCAAGCGTGCTGAGCAAAGAGCGCGAGGATTACATCAAGGCTATCTATCACCTCCAGCAGGTTGAATCGCCAGTACGTACGACGTCCATCGCCAAGGCGCTGGGTGTGGAGCCTGCCTCGGTGACGGGCGTGATCAAGCGGCTGGCGGAGCTCAATCTGGTGGAGCATCAGCCCTACAAAGGGGTGACGCTAACACCGCAGGGCGAAAAGATCGCGCTGGAAGTGATCCGTCACCATCGTCTGATCGAACTGTACCTCATGGAAGCGCTGGGCTATTCCTGGGATGAAGTGCACGAGGAGGCCGAGGAGCTGGAACATGCGGTCTCTCCGCGTTTTATCGAACGCGTGGCAGCGGCGCTAGACTATCCTGCTACGGACCCGCACGGCGCACCGATCCCTACTGAAGATGGGCAGATCGGCCCGCAAACGGGGCGCAGGCTGAGCGAACTATCCAAAGGCGATCGGGGTGCGATCAGCCGTGTAGATGATGACGACCCCGACCTGTTGCGCTATCTGGGGAGTTTAGGCATCCGCCCCGGTGCCGAGATCATGGTGCTGGACGTCACCCCGTTTGGCGGGCCGATCAGCGTTGGGGTAGGGGGGGCACAGCACGCATTAGAGCCGCAGGTAGCCGTTCATGTCTTTATTGAGGTGGCCGATTGAGGCTTCACCGCAAGCATGTCGGTCAAGCGCTCAATCCAGAATGCCGCCCTCGGTCATGCGGCGGGCGTCAAGCAGACGATCTGCCTCCTCTTCGGTTAGGTACCCCTTTTCTATCACTACCTCGCGGATGGTGCGGCCGGTAGCCATCGCTTCTTTCGCTACTTCGGCTCCCTTCAGGTAGCCGATCACCGGATTGAGCGCTGTGACGAGGATGGCATTGCGGGCCAGCCAGCCAGCTGCCTTCTC
>DAOTYL010000180.1:0-2285 GCA_034434955.1 Anaerolineae bacterium
TGATTAAGAGTCAGCTGCTCTGCCGAATTGAGCTAGCGGGCCGTTGCTGTGATCCGACCAATATTATAGCGTGCCTGGCCTGAGGCGTCCAAATGTCCCAGCTCGCTTTCTTGGCTAGCTAAGCAGTGCGTTTAGCATCGCGCCGCAATTGCCAGTAGAATTACGGGCACTGCTCTTGTGAGGGAGTCGGGCAGCGATCCCATAGAGATACCGCCCTCTTTGGCCCCACCGCCGCCCGACTCCCCGGCCTTCTACTTAGTAGAAGGGGTTGTAACTGTGTCGCCCTCCCGTCCAGGATCGGGCATTATTGGTGGTGATAGAGGAAACGCTGCTTTCGCTTGAGAGGCAAAGGTCAAGATGATGAACAAAAGAGGCATTCCGTTTCTCGTAGCAATAGGGATATTGGCATCGTTGGCCTGCACGCTGGTCCCCACCATTTCCTCCGCAACCGCACAACCCACACCCAAGCCGACCGGCGCATCCCAGGGCGTCACCCGCCCCGCAGAGGATGCTGAAATTCCCTCCGCTGTCATCGTGAATGACGAGGGCGGCCCAGCGGTGATCCGCGGTGAGGTGCCTTACACCAATCCCTTCTTCACGCAGGGCATTGGTCAACCAGTGATTATCCTTGAGGATCAGGCGGGTTTCATCGACCGCGATCGTGGCTTTATCATGCCCGTTGAATCCCAGACGCTAGGCCAGATTACGTCGGATTTCTTCACCTCACCCTTCACCTACAGCCTCGCCCTGCCTATCGAGCCGCAGGGGACGCTACGCGATGTGGACAACGACGGCAAGCAGGATACCGGTGTCATGGTCTTCGCCGTCGCTTATTGGGAGAACATCGTCGGCGATCCCTTCCTTGAGGAGCGCGACTTGCAAGGAGGTGGGTGGTCAACGGCTTATGCTTCCACCCGCGCCAGCGAGGAGGCGGCTACTGAGCGCGAGATCATCGGCGGCAAGCTGCTTGTCTACGCGCCGGACGATGCGCAAGGATTTCCCTCTGATTTTGGCGAGGATGGCTTGCTCTTTACAGAGGACGATCCCATCGTGCGCCTGCCGCAAGGTTACACCGTCGTTGATCTGGATGTTCGGCCTTTCGTCTTCGACCGTGCGCGGGAGCAAAAGATCGACCTCATCGAGCCGGAAGGTGCGGCGCTGGATGACTTTTCCGACCTCTCCTACGTGGATGCTTTTGACGCTATGCTTGACAAGATGAGCAAGGAATACGCCTTCACTGAGTACAAAGGCATCAATTGGGATGCACTGCGTGCGGAGTTCCGTCCACGTATAGAAGAAGCCCAGCGTCGGCGCGATCGTCTCGCTTATCTGCGCGCTCTGCGCGACCTACTCTGGCGCATTCCCGATGGTCACGTCAGTGGCCCCTTTATCTCGGAGGACTTTTGGGCCGAGGCGGGCGGTGGCCTGGGGCTGAATATTCGTGAGCTGAGCGATGGCCGCGTTATTGTAACCTACGTGCTGCCGGGTAGCCCTGCGGAACAGGCGGGCATCAAGTTGGGCGCAGAGATCACCGAGATCAACGGAAGGCCCATCAAACGCGCTATTGATGAAGCCACCCCTTGGCTCGGCCCCTTTAGCACGGAGCACACTCGCCGTCTTGATCAGATGCTCTTCGCCGTGCGCTTTCCGGTTGGCGAGCAGGTGCGCATCACCTACCGCAATCCGGATGCGGCCTCTCCCACCACCAAGACGCTCACCACCGTGCAGGAGATCGATAGCCTGCTGGCTGGGATACCTTCAGCCCAGCAAACAGGATTTGAGCTCCCTCTTGAGTATCGCTTGCTGGATAGCGGCTACGCCTATGTCAAGATTTACTCGTTCTTTGATGACAAAATCCTCACCATCCACCTCTGGGAACGTCTCATGCAGGCACTGATAGACAACGACGTGCCCGGCTTGGTGATCGACCTGCGCGAGAATGGCGGCGGATGGGGATACATGGCTGATCTGATGGCCGCTTACTTCTTTGAGGAAGAGCTGGTGTTGGGCAATACCGGCGAATACGATGAGAGCCTAGGCGAGTTCTATTTTGACCCCAACACCGTTGAGCACTTCATCCTGCCGCCGCAGGACCTGCGTTATCATGGCAGGGTTGCCGTCATCATCAGCCCCGACTGTGCCAGTGCTTGCGAATTCTTTGCCTATGATCTGACGCTACAGGATCGTGCCGTGATTGTAGGGCACTATCCCACTGCCGGGTTGGGTGGCGGCATTGAGGAGTTCAACATGCCGGAAGATGTGTCCATCCGCTTCACGTCGCAGCG
>DAOTYL010000181.1:0-14300 GCA_034434955.1 Anaerolineae bacterium
ACACACGGCTGGAAAGTCAACTTCTCGGCTCACTTCTTCAAGGCCGTGCAGTATCCGGTAGACCCCAAGACCGGTCGGCTGGACTATGATGTGATCTGGCGGTTGGCAAAAGAGCATCGACCTAAATTGATCTGGGCTGGAGGGACGGCTTATCCCCGCGTCTTCGAGTTCGACAAGTTCGCGCAGATCGCCGAGGATGTAGGGGCGCGCTTTGCCGCCGACATCGCTCACATCTCCGGGTTGGTGGCCACCGGCCTGCACCCAGACCCCGTCCCTTATGCAGATGCCGTCACCATGACGACGCATAAGCTATTGCGCGGCCCGCGCGGGGCGATGATCCTATGCAAGCGCAAGCACGCCCAGATTATAGACCGCGCCGTTTTCCCCGGCCTACAAGGTGGCCCCCACGACCACGTGACGGCGGCGATTGCCGTATGCCTGCAGGAGGCCAGCACACCCGAATACAAGGCCTATTGTCAGCAGGTGGTGACGAATGCCAAGGCCATGGCAGATGAGTTCTTGCGGCGTGGCTTTGACGTGGTCAGTGGGGGGACGGATAACCATATGCTGCTGCTGGACCTCACCAATAAGGGTGTGCCCGGCAAAGTAGCGCAGGCTGTGCTTGACCGCGCCCATATCACGCTGAATGCCAACATGGTGCCCGGCGATAAGCGCTCCGCATTTGATCCCTCCGGTGTGCGGCTAGGGACACCTGCTATTACCACGCGCGGCTTCAAAGAGGCTGAGGCTCGGTTGGTAGCCAATCTGGTGGCCGATGTCATCGAAAACATTGATGATGAGCAGGTCATTGAACGCGTGCGTGGGCAGGTGGTTGAGCTGTGCGCACAGTTCCCGCTGTGGTATTGAGCACCCGCTCGGCGGGAGTGCCCGAAAATAGCGGGGCGTGCCAGCGAAAGGCACGCCCCGCTTATTTGCCCCGAAAGGTGTGCTTAAGCGTGTATTTCTTCTTCCGTGGGGTAAATGGGCAGGAAATGCACACCGAGTGTCAACCCCATCAGAGCGTAGGCGATGATGCCCACAAAGGCCCCGATCTCAACCAGAGTGGGCATGTAACTGAAGCGCGGG
Source organism: Anaerolineae bacterium (assembly GCA_034434955.1). Lineage (GTDB taxonomy): Bacteria > Chloroflexota > Anaerolineae > Aggregatilineales > UBA3940 > DAOTYL01. Next base: position 1,087 of record DAOTYL010000181.1, read on the forward strand.
AAAAGGTAAGCGACCCCCGGCGACCAGTCCATGGGGACAACGAGACCAGAGACCGTTGTGTTCCAGCGCAACATCACCACACCTGCAATGGCCAGCGCACAGCCCAGCATAAGCAGGAAGTCGTTCTCGCGAAAGCGGCGCACAAAGAAGATGACGACCGGGATCACCGCCCCCAGCAGCACCTCTACCCACCAGAATGTCGCCCCATAAGGGGTGGTTTGGAAGAGCAGGCTCAGGCCAGCCTCGGTGGAAGGCAGGCTGCTGTAGTAGGTCGTGGCGGCCCAGTTCCACAGTTTGAGGTAGAGATAAAAGCACAGCGCCGCACCAGAGATGATCGCCACTTCGTGCAGGATGTCGCGCTTCACCACGTACCGCCCCCTCAGGTAGCTGACAGCCAGCGTCACCAGCAGCGAGGCAGCAAGGCCACCCCCCGCCGCTGAGAGGATGAACAGCACCGGCATGGCCGGGTTGTACCACAGAGGTCGGGCGGCCACGATGCCGTAGGTGGCCCCCAGGGAGGATTGATGCAACAGCGATAGTCCCAGCCCTATCGCTGCAAAGACCGGCGTCAATTTATGTAAGATGTGCCCTACTTTAGGGGCCGCAGGCCACCAAGCGAAGATGCGGCTCTCAAAGAGAGGGACAGCCATCTCCAGCGCCAGCACGGTGAAGTAGAAGACCACGCACATTGTGATCTCCCACAGCACCGAGTGCACATTCCAGTAGACAATCGGATGCCAGAAGCGATCCGGGCGGCCAATGTCCAGCGCCAGCGCCAACATCGCCGAGGAGTAGCCGAGGAAACCTCCCAGCACCGAGATGCGGGCCACACCGGTGAAGCGTTTGATGTTCAGCAGGTACACCACCGAAGACATGATGAAGGCGCCCGCCCCCAGGCTGATCGCAGAGAGGTCAAGCGCGATCCACAGCCCCCAAGGGATGCGGTCCGAGAGGCCTGTAACCCCCAACCCCTTCACAAACACGATGACGCCGCACATAGCGCCCAGCGCCATCAATACGCCCAGAAAGGCCAGCCAAACCTTCATACTGAGGCGCATAGGAGCATGAGCGGTCGGTCGTCTGATCGCAGTAGCCAACGTGCTCATCGGATCACCATCCCTTCGGCCGGCACGTAGTAGACGTTCGGCTCGGTGCCTAGTTCCTCACGCAGCCGAAAAGTGGGCACCGTAGCGATGATCATGGCAACCTCTGAGAGAGGGTCATTCAGATCGCCGAATTTGCGTGCTCCCACTGGGCAGATGTTGACGCAGGCGGGCGTCGCCGCCCGATCTACGCCGGGGGTTAACCCCTCCTCCAGACCTCGGTCAAGACGGTGGATGCAGAACGTGCACTTTTCCACCACACCGCGCGGGCGGCGCGGTACCTCCGCCGAACCCCACTGCGGCTGCATAGGATTCACATCCTCACGGGCCGTCCAGTTAAAGCGGCGGACGTCATAAGGGCAGGCGACCATGCAGTAGCGGCACCCAATGCAGCGATCGTAATCCATCACCACGAGGCCATCACCCCGCTGGTAAGTGGCGTGCACCGGACAGACATCTGCGCAGGGCGGCTCCTGACAGTGCAGGCAGGGCCGCGTCATGTGGAAGGTTTCACCAGTCGGTGTGCGATCGAGGAGATACACGTTCCACAGCATGTCGTCCTTCGTATCGTTGACGGCCTGACAGGCATAGACACAATACTTGCAGCCGATGCACTTACTCAGGTCAATAACCATCACCCAGCGATGTTTGGCATTCCCGTTGCCTTCTTTGGCACTCACCGGACGCGGCCGGTTCGGAGAGGTCAGCGCTGCCGCAACGGCCGTCGTGACCCCTGCCGCTCCCAGAACCTCCAGGAATTTCCGGCGGCTGATTACGGTTTGCTTATCGTCACTTTGCACTTTCATGGTCATCACCATTCGCCTTTTTCAAGCCGTTCCTGACGCGCCAGCGGATCGCTAACGCCGCCGCTGCGCCAACGATCAGGCCTCCTACCCCACCCTGAACCAGATGCAGGGCCGTCTGGTTGCGATTCTGGAGGATAAGCGTTTGCACCTCTGCTTCAAGCTCGGCGGCCTTCAGGGCGGCGCGTCGCCCATCAAGCTCCAGCACGCTTGATGCTGGCTCTGTCCTTACTGTTGCCTCGCCGTTCACCGGCTCCAGATCGATATTTTCATGGCAGTCCAGACACGCAGTGACGCGCTCCTGAAAGTCATGGCCGGTAGGCGACATGCCATCCGGTGGAATCTGATGAGGACGCACGTAGCCATGACACTGGCGGCAGGAGAGGCCGCTCTCAATATGGGCCTCATGGGCCACAAAGCCCCCCAATCCTGCCCCGTGACAGTTCAGACACTGCTGCAATTCGGTCTCCTTGCGCAAGCCGTTGGTGTGAGCATAGTGGCAAGAGGTGCACATCAGGCCAGCGACCTCGTGCTGACTGGCGCGAAACTCAGCATAGGTGACTGTGTGGCAATTGCGGCACACCTCGTTGGCACGATTGAGGTCCACCGGAGCAGGAGGATGGTTGCCTGGTACCTCACCGTGGCAGGCCTGGCACGTCACCCCTTCGGCAATGTACTCGCCGGTGGCCGGGCGGTAACCGGTGGTGTGGCAATCTAGGCAGGAACTGTCATAGTCCTGTGCCGCCCACCCTTGTTGAAAGCGCTCGTTGCTGTAAGCCAGATCGTGCGGACCGCCCTGCCATCCGGCCACCACATCTGGATGGCAGCCTACACAGGCAGAGACATCCGCCCTAGCGCCGTCACCAGTGGGCAGGTCTGATTCATCTCCGCCCTCTTGAGCCATCGCCAGCCCTACTAAGCTCCCGGCCAGCACACAGACGATCAACAGAGCTGTCATGGCGGAGCGAGTGCGGATGGTAAAGCGACCTAAGGTGATCATCCCAATCTCCTATCACGCTAACCGCGTATCGCAAGCGACAGGCTTTATGGGACACTGTCGCGGATTTCAAGCACCTACGGCCGATGGGTATTCTACCCCATCAGAATGGGTCATTTTGTGAATATTGTAACGAACCATTTTGTGGGCGTAAAGGGACAAAAGGCACCCTTTTCACTTGACAATCTTACATGTATGAGTGTGAGTAAAGGCCGCTGCCCTCTCAGCCAGCACTCCGAAGGGCGGCGGCCTGAACGCACGGATGGATCACTGGATGCTCCCATCTAGATGGGGATGATCAGACTGGGTAGGTCGCGCGGGTAGTAAGTCATGATCTCAATGCCTGTCTCGGTGATCAGCACCGTGTCGGAGTGGCGGAAACCACCCAAATTGGGCACATACAGCCCCGGCTCAACGGTGAACACCATCCCCGGCTTGAGTTCGGTGTGATCGCCCGTGTCCAGGAAAGGCGCCTCGTGGTAGCGCAGCCCGATGCTGTGCCCACTATGGTGCTTCCAATACGGCATGAGATCGTGCTTTTCAAAGTAAGCGCGCACGGCACGGTCCACATCTGAACAGCACACACCGGGGCGCATGGCCTCAAAGGCCGTCTCCTGCAGGGCACACATATGCTCAAAGAAGCGGCGCTGTTCTGCGCTCGGCTCGCCGATAATCATGGTACGTTCCAGCTCCGACTCATATCCCCACACCGTTGCCCCTGCGCCGGTCACCAGCACATCCCCGGGCTGGAACGTGAGATTGGCGGCCAGCGCATGGGGGATGGCCGAGCTGCGTCCGATCTGCCCGCGATAACCTGCTCCTGCCCCCCCATCACTGAACGCCGCTTGTGCGCGGTAAATAGGGCCGATGGCATCCAACATGGCACGGGTAGCCTCGTTGCTGGCACGCTGGCTAACCTCTGTCTCTGTTAGGCCGACCCGCGTGTAGCGTTGTAACAGCAGATGCGCCAGATTCCCCCAGCGAATACTCTCGCGGATAAGGGCGATCTCAGCAGGCGATTTGACCATCATCTGGTCCTCGATAAAGGGCCGTAGGTTGCGCACCTCTGCACCGGTCAGGTCCGAAAGGCGCGGGCCGCGATAACCTAGAATCCAGGGATAGCCGTCCTCGTCGGCGCCGATGGCCTTCCGGACGCCCATCGCAGCCAGCATCTGGGCGAGGACATGCATGGGATGAGGGTCACCGGGATACTCCGCGTAGTGATCCACACGGTCGATCAGCGCATTCGCCTGAGCGTGCTCAACTTCCAGACGAGGAACGAACAGGCCGCGTTCGCCGTGCTCGTTCATCACAAAGGCCATCGGGCGCTCGGTAGGGATGAAGGCGAAGCCGGTATAGTACAGGATGTAGCTACGGTCAAAGAGCACTGCACCACTCAACCCTTCTGCGTTAAGATGCGCAAGCAGGCGCTCACAGCGCTGTTTATACTCTGCCTCGCTGATGCGGAGTTGCACTTTCGTTACAGTCATCTTTCCCTCCAGCCGTTGACAGTAGGTGCAGATCGTTTACGCTTGTAACGTGCTTGTAGCATACCACTCTCAACCGATCGCACAACAGGAGCTGCTATGTCCATCGTGATCTCCCCTGTACAGTCTAGAGCCGAGCGAATGGCCTTTTACCGCTTCGCCTGGCGCGTTTACCGCCGCGATCCGAACTGGGTACCGCCCTTGTGGTCCCAACGCAAAGCCTACCTTGAACGGAGGGCCGCTTTCTTCACCTACGGAGAAGGCGACTTCTGGCTTGCGCGGCGCGGAAGCGAGATTGTGGGCACGATCGGCACCGCCATAGACCACCCGCGTAACCGCCACATGAGGTTGCAGGCCGCCGTTTTTGGCTTCTTTGAGGTGCTCCCCGACGATTACGAGGCTGCGTCTGCCCTCTGGGACCATGCCTGCCAGTGGGCACGTGCTAAGGGGATGAGCGAGCTACAAGGCCCCTTTAACTTTACAGGCAATGATGAGCCGGGCTTCCTCATCGACGGCTTTGACACAACGCCCGCCGTGATGTTGGGCCATACGCCACCCTACTACGCGGAGTTTGCTGAGCGCTTCGGGTTTGAGAAGATGCTAGACAGCCTCGCCTATCGTATTGAGGCAGCCGCCTACCGGTACGATATCGCCAACCTGCCCCCCGCTATTCACCGCATCGCCGAGCGCGTCATCGGGCGTTATGGCCCCCACGTGCTGCGTCCGCCTCGTCTGAACGAGTGGGATCAGGAAGTAGATCGGCTGCTTGAGGTATACAACCGTTCGCTCTCGGTGTTGCCGGAGTTCACCCCGCTGGAACGGGAAGAGTTTCATGCGCAGGCTGCTGCGCTCAGGCCGCTCATCGATCCGGAGTTGATTTTTATCGCTCAGATTGAGGGCAAAGTGGTGGGTTTCGCGCTGGGGCTTCCCAACATCAACGAGGCCCTTAAGTACGCCAACGGCCTACGCTATCCCTGGGACTATTTGCGCCTGTTGCGCGCACAGAAGCGCATCAGCAGCGCGAGCTTCAAAATCCTCGCCATCGATCCTGACTATTGGGGCTATGGGTTGGAAACGCTGATGTTCGGTGAAATGGGGCGGGCCGTGCTGCGCAAGGGCTACACCTGGCTAGACCTTTCCCTGACGGCGGAAGACAATCCCCAAACGAACAAGCTGGCCCACCGCTTCGGCGCCAGTGTGTACCGCCGCTATCGGTTGTACCGGCTGGCGCTATAAGGCATCAGGCCGGCAGGAAAAAGAACGCCAACCCAACGATCAGGTACACAGCCAGCAGTTGTGCGCCCTCCAGCCAGTTCGACTCCCCATCCAGCGCGATGAGCGCAGCCACCAACGCCGCACCGAAGAGGGCGATCAGCTCAAAAGTGGTGAATATCAGCAGCAGGGTGTGGTCAAAGAGCAGGCTGATGAAAACCAGCATTGGGGCAACAAATAGCGCCACCTGTAGGCTTGATCCTAACGAGACGGCAAGGCTGAGCTCCATGTTGTTCTTGATAGCGACTTCAACCGCCACCAAATGCTCAGCCACATTGCCCACCAGAGGGATGATGATAATGCCGAGGAAGATTTCACTTAGCCCCAGCGTTGCGGTGACATGCTCTACTGCACCAACCAGAACCTCACTGACCACCGCCGTCCCTGCTGTGGCCAGCGCCAGTGTGATAAGCGCTCGCGGCAGGCCCCAACGCGCTGCATGAACGGCAGCCTCACGCGCCAGCGGCCCACGTCGTGTTGCCATCGTATACAGCACACTTAGCCCATAGAGCACGATCATAACAATAGCCACACTCTCGCTGAAGGCTTTTTCGGCTCCAAAGTCCGGCGCAATGGAGAGGCTGAAAACTGAGGGGATCAGCAAGGCAATCACCGCTAAAATCAGCATGGTGCTGTTCAGCGCCGCCTGCCGCCGGTCAAAGAGCTGGATGCCGTTTTTGACCCCACCCAACAGCACCGCCAGCCCCAATACCAGCAGCAGGTTGCCGATAATAGAGCCCGTAATGGAAGCCTTTACCAGATCGAGCAGTCCCTCACGGATGGCAAAAACGGAGATGATCAGTTCGGCGGCGTTGCCCAGCGTAGCGTTGAGCAGACCACCTAGGCGCGGCCCGGTGTAGATAGCCAACTCCTCTGTCGCCTCGCCAATGAGATCGGCCAGCGGGATAAGGCCTAACACGGCGAAGATAAACACCAGCAGGGGACTGCCCCCTAACCAGTTGAGGATGAACGCCAGTATCCCGCAAGCGAGCATCGCGTAGAGAATCTTCTTGATCATCATTGCGGCGGACCTCTCCAAGGATCGCTATGAGGTTGGAGGAATACAACACTGGTCAGGGCATGGAAACAGCATAAAGCAAAGGGGCCTCCTGCGCCAGCCGACAAAGGGGAAAGGCAGGAGGCCTCAATCTGCGTTTGAGGAGCAGCAACCGTTAGCCGGCCAGAATCTCCTCAACCACTCCCTGCATGAGGCCCTGACGGATAGCCGCTAAGTTGACAATCGTGTTGATCAGACGCTCGTAGCTCCAACCGGCAGCCTGTGCCTCCAGACACAGGTCGCTGACGCCGGGGCTTAAGCCGGGCAAGGGGTTGACCTCAAGGATGTACGGCTTATTGTGGTTATCCTCATCCAGACGGAAGTCCACACGGGCGACGTCCCTGCAGCCGATGACGCGGAAAACCGCCGCTGCAAGTAGGTTTAACCGGTGAACAAAATCCGGCTCCAGCGGTGCCGGACACAGGTAGTAGAAAGTCTCAGCCAGCTCCACCTTGATGCGGTTGGTGTAGATGCCACCTTCTGAAGCATCGTAGGCGCCAAGGTCCACTTCCAGCGGGGGAAAGAAAAACAGCGTCTCCGGCAGGGTATCAGAGGCCATGCGCTCATTGAGACGCCGCGCAGCGCGCGGCCCCAGGTTGCCGATCATCCCGATGGTGATCTCACGCCCCTTGACGTAATGTTCGCACAGGACGGGCTGATTGTAGCGCCGGAGCTGCTTATCCACCTGAGCGCGTAGTTGCTCCACGGTGTAAACGATGCTTTCCGCCGATACGCCTACACTGGTGCCTTCGCGGCTGGGCTTGACGAACAGCGGGTAGCGTAGTTCGCCATCTTCATTGAGCAGATCGTCATCAATTGGCTCATCGGCGCGTTCAAAAGTCTGGAACTCCGGCGTGGGCAGCCCGTGATAGTACAGGATGCGCTTGGTCATTGGCTTGTCCAGTGCCAGTGAGAGGGTAAGCACTTTGCTGCCAGTATAGGGAATGCGCAGCATCTCCAGAATGGCCGGAATCTGCGACTCACGGCTGTCGCCAAAGTGGCCTTCGGCGATGTTGAAGCAAAGGTCAGGACGGTAACGCTCCAGATTCTCCACCAAGTTATAGGGAGGCAGGATGTTGCCCTCAAAAAACTCCGCTTGATGCCCCCCTTGCTCCAGGGCTGCAATGATGCTATCAACAGTGCGGCGGCTATCCAGATCGTCCCATTGGTCGGCGGGCATCCCTTCCCAATGGGGAGCATTCTCTTTCAAGTTAGCGATGACAGCAATGCGCATGGCTTTCCGCAATCTCCTCCTGCAGGCTTCCAAATTGACATTTCAATTGTACCCTTTGCGGAGCCGAAATACATGCAGCCTTTGCGGCACCGTCTTGGAAACAGTATCCTCTTTTGAGGACCCACCCAGCACGGGAGAGAGGCATCATGAGCGAAACATCGCATGTCCGTCTGGTCTTACCCGGCCCGGTCGAAGTGCGCCGCGAGATTCTGGAAGCCCAGACGGCCTGGATGATCGGGCACCGCAGCGCGGAGTTCGCTGCGCTATTTGCCCGCTTGCAGGGGAAGCTTAAGCAAACCTTCTTGACCACGAGCCGTGTGTTCGTCAGCGGATCATCCGGGACAGGCCTATGGGAGGCTGCTGCCCGCAACTGCATCCGCGAGGGACATAAGGCGCTGCACCTCGTCTGCGGCGCATTCAGCGAGCGCTGGGCCGAGGTCAGCCGAGCCAACGGCAAGCAGGTAGATGTGTTGAGCGTGGAGTGGGGGCAGGCCATCACGCCGGAAGAAGTGGCCGATGCGCTGAAGCGGCAACACTATGACGCTGTCTGCGTGGTGCACAACGAGACGAGCACTGGTGTGATCAACCCACTGCAGGCCATTGCCGAGGTGGTGCATCAGCACGACGATACCCTGCTATTGGTGGATGCGGTCAGCAGCTTTCTGGGAGCTGAACTGCGCGTGGATGAGTGGGGAATCGACATCGCCCTGACCTCTTCCCAGAAGGCATTCGCCCTGCCGCCCGGGCTGGCCTTTGCCGCCGTCAGCGATCGAGTGTTGGAACGCGCCCGGCAAGTTACCTACCGCGGCTACTACTTTGACTTTCTGGTCATGGAGGAACATCTCCTCAAGAACAGCACACCTAGCACACCTCCCGTCTCGCTATTGTTCGCCGCCGACCGCCAGTTGGGCGATGTGCTAGCCGAAGGGTTAGAGAATCGCTGGGCACGCCATCTCTCGATGCGCGAGCGCACCATTGAGTGGGCCTTGAGCCGGGGATTTGGGCTGTTTGCCCAGCCGGGCTACCGCTCGCCAACCGTGACTGCCATTGAGAACACGCCGGGGATTGATGTGAAAGCGATGGCAGAGTTCATGCGTGGGCGGGGTTTTGCCATGGACACCGGCTACGGTGCGCTCAGAGGCCGCACATTCCGCATTGCCCACATGGGCGATATGTCGCTGGCTACCCTTGACGAGGTGCTAGCCGGCCTGGATGAGTTCCTGCAATCCCACCCGCGGATAGAGGCTTCCCAGTGACCTACCGCGTGCTGATACCCGATAGCCTTGACCCCTCGGCACTCAATCTATTGGCAGAGGCGGGGATAACAGCCATCGGCGGCGGGCAAATGGCACGCAGTGAAGTGCTCTCTGCCGTTGCTGAAGTGGATGCACTGATCGTCCGCAGCGCCACCACCGTTGATGCGGAACTGCTGGCGGCTGCCCTACGTCTACGCCTGGTAGTGCGTGCTGGGGTGGGGGTAGACAACGTCGATCTAGAGGAAGCAACGCGGCGCAGTGTGGTGGTGATGAACACACCAGCAGGCAACACCATCGCCGCCGCTGAACACACACTTGCCCTGATGCTCGCATTGGCGCGGCACATTCCTGCTGCGCACGCTGCCCTACAGGCCGGGCGTTGGGATCGGCGGGCGTTTATGGGTGTGGAATTGCGCGGTAAGACGCTGGGCATCATCGGTTTTGGGCGTGTGGGGCAAGCCGTCGCCCGTCGGGCAGCGGTCTTTGGGATGCGCATCCTTGCCTGCGACCCCCATCGCACACCGCAGATGGAGCAAGTTATAGCGGAGGTAGGCGGGCAACTGGTCGACCTAGAAGCGCTGCTCACGCAGGCGGATTTCATCTCCCTACACGCCACATTGACTGCCGAGACGCGAGGCATGATCAACGCCCGCACCATCGCCCGCATGAAGCGCGGTGTGCGTCTGATCAATACGGCGCGTGGGGCGCTGATCGTGGAGGCCGATCTGGCTGAAGCGCTCCGCAGCGGGCATGTGGCCGGTGCAGCCGTGGATGTCTACTCTGAGGAGCCGCCCCCGGCCGACCATCCGCTGTTGGGGTTGCCCAACGTGGTCCATACCCCACATCTTGCGGCCAGCACGTTTGAGGCGCAGACAGACGTAGCCACAGAAGCCGCGCAGCTGGTGATAGATGCCCTGTTGCGCGGTGAGTACCGTAATGTGGTCAACCCCGAAGTGCTTGCCGGACGCAAGCCATAAGGACGGCTGTTGGACAGCACTCAGGCAGCCTTGAGAGGCGCAAAGCGCCAGCGCAGCGCATCCGGGCCGCCGTACTCCCGCGCTACCAACATCTCAATGAGCACCTCTCGGGCGTAGGCCTGCGGGATCAGCCGTAGGACTGCGGCCAGATGTTTGCACAGCACCTGTCGGCGCGAGGAAAAAGCAAAGTATTGACAGCTGCATCCCATGTAGCGTCGGTCGAGGTCAATCACAACGTCATAGCCGTGCAGGGTGTAATGCCAGCGCCTCGTGCTGCCCTCAACCAATGTGGCCGCATCAGGGGTGATGTCCTCTACACGCGGCTTACCGGCCCGCCCGAGGTTCCCTGCACCCGCTTGAAGCGCCCGCCTGAGCAGCTCATCTGTACTCAGACCGCCATAATGAGCAGCGATCAGGCCATTTTCTAGGTCTTTAAGCATATCTTCTGGCAGATGGCGCAACAGGCGAGCGATGAGGTCGGACTTCTTAAGTCCGGGGATACGGTGTAGGCCATACTGCTCCGAGAGGTAGATGAGGATCGGTTCACTGGTATCGCGCAGCAGGTTCAGCAGCACCGGAGAGATATGCTTCCGGTTGCCATTCCCGCCTGCCGCGCCGTTATACATTTGCCGAGCGATGCCCTCACTGCGCCACATCTCTGCTTCTGCCTTACCTGTAAAAACTCCCCTCTCTTGTTTATACTTTAGCACAACGCTGTGACACCTAATGTCACAATACGCGGCATTTAAGCCCATCCAACGTGCAGTTCAAATGCGCCATCTGCATCCGTAAGAAGCGTTAATTGTCCTCTCTCCTCATCCCATGCCTGATGCAACAGGTTCCCATCCCTGAGCGTGATGCCAGCAGGCGCTTTCCGCAGGCCGAACACGGTCAGACGCACCTGTGCATAAGGCGCGGTGTACGTCCCCTCCTCAACAGTGCGGGTCAGGCTGAACCCTTCCCCATGCGGCTTGCCCCGCAGGATCAGGCGGCTCAGGCGGTGGGCATCGGGCGCTTCGTAGTCGGCACGCTCGCCATCGTCCTCGTAAAGCAAACTGTGATGCTCACCACGCGCCGGATAGACACGCAGTTCAAGCTCCTCAAGGGGCTTCTCGCCGACGTACTGCTGCACCGGCCAGAGGGGAATCACCGCGCCGCCACGCACAAACAACGGCAGTATCTCCAGCGGTGCTTGGGTCATGAGGGTCTGCCCGCCTTCATGCGCTTGCCCCGTCCAAAAGTCGTACCACACCCCCGGCGGCAGGTAGACAGCACGCTGCGTGGCCCCTTCTTCCATCACAGGCGCGACGAGCAGCGCATCGCCGAAGAGATACTGATCATCCATGTTGTAGGTGGCAACATCGTGCGGATAAACGAAAGGCATCGCCCGCACAATGGGGAGCCCATACCGCGCCGCTTGCCATACTGCCGTGTAGAGGTAGGGCAGCAGCCGATAGCGCAGCTCTAGATACTGGCGGCTGATTGCCTCTACCTGCGGCCCGAATGCCCAAGGCTCTTGGTCAGGGCTATGAATCATGCAGTGTACACGGAAGAAGGGCATGAAGGCGCCGACCTGCATCCAGCGAGCGTAGAGCTCCGGCGTTGGCCCGCCGGCAAAGCCGCCCACATCCGGCCCACTGATAGGGATGCCGGAAAGCCCCAGCGTCAGCACCATCTGCACCGCAAGGCGCAGGTGATCCCACGTGCTCTTATTGTCGCCCGTCCAATGGATGGCATAGCGTTGCAAGCCCGCCCATCCGGAGCGCGAGAGCACCAGCGGACGGCGCTCCGGACACAGGCGGCGTAGCCCTTCGTGGGTGGCACGCACCATCAGCAGGCCGTAGAGGTTGTGTATCTCCGCATGGTCGGCTCCTAGACCTTCCTTGCTATGGCGCACGATGTCCGGAACCCAGGTGCGGCGCGGGTTGCGCACGATCAGCGCGATCTCGTTCATGTCGTTCCAAAGGGCATCTATGCCGTCCTCCAGCAAGCCCCGATGGAGATCCCCCCACCATGTTCTGACCTTAGGATCGGTGAAGTCGGGGAAGTGGCAGAAACCGGGCCACACAGGCGCGGTGTAGCGCGCCCCGTCGGGATACTTGATGAAGCAGTCTTGAGCGACACCCTGCTCATACACCCAATATCCACGTTCAGCCTTGATGCCCGGATCGATAATGGCTATCGCCTTGAACCCCTGCTTGTGCAGAGCAGAGAGCATCCCTTGCGGATCGGGAAAGTGTTTAGGGTGCCAGGTGAAGCAGCAATAGTCATCCATGTAGTGGATGTCAAGGTGGATCACATCACACGGGAGCCGCCGCTTGCGGAACTCGTGGGCAATCTCCAGCACACGCACCTGAGGGAAGTAGCTCCAGCGCGATTGATGGAATCCCAGTGCCCATAATGGAGGTAATGTTATGCGGCCAGTCAGCTCGGTATAACGTTCGAGGACGCTCTGCGGCGTGCCAATCATTAAGTACAGGCGGAACTCCCCACCAAACGCCCGATACTCTATGGTGTCCGCTCTGGCTGCCCCCAGATCGATCCAAGAGCGGTGGCTGTTATCAAAGAAGAGGCCCACTGCCCGCCCTTCGTGGAGCACCATCACAAAGGGCACGCTGAGGTAAAGGGGATCGTCATCACGGTCATAACCCACCGGATCGGTGTTCCACAGCTCGAAACGTTTACCGGCGTGGTTGATAACGCTGGCTTTTTCCCCTAGGCCATAGAATGCGCTTTGCGGCCCACAGGTTGCCCGCCAACCGATCGGCCCATCAGGATAGCCAAAGCACTCGCCAGCCGTCAGCAGAATGTGCCCATTGCCATCCTGCACATCGATGTGGCCGCTTCCCTTGTCCAGCCTCAGCGACAAGCAGGAGGTAGCGATCTCAATGCTCCTCTCCCTATCCGCGACTGCGGCTTCCACGGGTGGCCATTCGCCCTCCGCTTTTGCCACGCTGTAGGAAAACGGTGCCGGGAACACGCCATCGGGCTGCATGCGGATCAAGAGCAGATCGGGGGCCAGAGGGGT
>DAOTYL010000182.1:0-8052 GCA_034434955.1 Anaerolineae bacterium
ACCAAAGATTCCGTGCAACAGCGCTCCTGCTGCTGGGCTGGCGAGAATCATCAGCCAGGTGTAGAGCATCAACACGAGTTGAGGGAAGCCCAAGCGGAAGTTATCCGGCACGCTAATGATGCGCCCCACCGCGAGGTAAATGCGCCCGCCCGCCAGATGATACATCAGTGCATCCCAGGCCGTTGGCGGGGCAAGGGCCATCACTGCTGCCAGTGCCAGTAGGAAGATAACCCCACGCCGCAGCCAGCGCGTGAAAGCATCATCAATGGGTGCAAGGATGATCCGCAACGCCGCAACGGCTTGACACAACCAATCGCGGGCTTGCCGCCACAGTAGGCTCAAAAGGGCTGCTACTATCAGCCAAGCGAGCCATCTGGGCGGAAAGAGGCCCAGCAGCCCTGCCACCAACACGGCGACGCTGATCAGCGCAAGGCCCAGCAGGGCTTGTAGGGCAACCTGTTCCTCATCGCTCAGGGGAGCGAGGTCGCTCAAGACCCAGCGCCCCAGTGCTCCGGCCAACCCAACCGTGAGGGCTACGGCAGCCATGTCCAACGCCGCACGGCCTACCCCTACACCGATGGACATCGGCGGCACAGGGAGCAGATAGGGCACGTGCACCCAGTAGTAGGCGATAACTATCGCGGCTAGCCAGACAACAGCCAGCAGGTGGGCGATCCTCTTCCCTGACATCACATCAGCCGCAATGGTGTGTAGCTTTCGGCCGGTGGAAACGATCGAGGGGATTATGCACCAACTGAGAGGCGACGCCAACCGTGGAGTGCTGAACCTCATGACAAAAGGCGGGGCTGATTACTTTCAACCCCGCCTTTTCCTCAAGCCGAGAAGCCTCGCTACATGATGCCCTTCTCACGCAGCACAGCGTGCGCTGCCGCGAGACGGGCAATCGGCACGCGGAACGGCGAGCAGCTTACGTAGTTCAACCCTAGGCGATGGCAAAAGTCAATGCTGGCCGGCTCGCCCCCATGCTCACCGCAGATGCCGACTTCCAGATCGGGGCGTGTGGCGCGGCCTTCCTTCACAGCGATCTCCATCAGGCGGCCCACACCGGTCTGGTCGATAGTCTGGAAGGGGTTCTTGGGCAGAATGCCCCTCTCCACGTAAGCCAGCAGGAACTTACGTTCAGCGTCATCGCGGCTGATGCCGTAGGTCATCTGCGTGAGGTCATTGGTGCCGAAGCTGAAGAACTGCGCCATCTCCGCGATCTCGCCCGCCGTGAGCGCCGCCCGGGGGATTTCGATCATTGTGCCGAATTTGTAGGAGATGGTGATGCCTTTCTCCCGCATCACCTGTTGGGCTACCTCCTCGAGCAGGGGTTGGATGACCTTCAGCTCGTTGATGTGGCTGGTGAGGGGGATCATAACCTCCGGATGTACGCTTACGCCTTCCTTGGCCGCGTCGCAGGCAGCCTCAAAAATGGCGCGTACCTGCATCCGGTTGAGAGCAGGCATCATGATGCCTAGACGGCAGCCGCGCAAACCCAGCATGGGATTGAATTCATGCATGTTGCGCACTGTCGCTAGCAAGCGCTCCTTTTCGGGATCGCTCTTGCCCTGCGCCCTCAGAGTCGTGACATCCTCAATCAGCTCCTCCAGCGAAGGTAGGAATTCGTGCAGCGGCGGATCGAGCAGGCGGATGATGACCGGCAGACCGTCCATCACCTTGAAGATGCCGTAGAAGTCCTGGCGCTGGAGCGGCAGCAGTTCCTCGTCCAGCACACGTTGAAACTCCTCTTCCGTCTGGGCGAGGATGGCACGCTGGAACTTCTCGGTGCGCTCGCCGAGGAACATATGCTCGGTGCGGCACAGGCCGATGCCCTGCGCCCCATAAGCGCGGGCGCGGCTGGCTTGCTCCGGATCGTCGGCGTTGGCCCACACCTGCAGGCGGCGGATTTCGTCAGCCCATTCCAGAATCTGCTTGAGCTCCGGCTGCTCGTCAAACGACGGCGCCACAGTAGGGATCGCGCCGAGGAATACTTCACCGGTAGCGCCGTCAATGGAGATCACATCGCCTTCTCGGACGACGGTGGTGTTCACGGAGAACTGATTCTTGGTGAGATCGATCTTGACCTCTTCGCAGCCTGCCACACAGGGTTTGCCCAACTGACGAGCCACCACCGCCGCGTGGCTTGTCGCCCCGCCGTGCTGGGTAAGAATGCCCTTGGCGGCCAACATACCATGCACATCATCCGGTGTCGTTTCCGGGCGCACCAGAATGACCGCCTCGCCCTGCTTGGCCCGTTCCTCCGCGACATCGGCGGAGAAGACGACTTTCCCCACCGCCGCGCCCGGGGAAGCGTTGAGGCCCTTGGCCAGCACAGGCGTTTTCATCTTGACGGCCTCATCAAAGCGGGGATGCAGGAGCTGATCGATTTGGAACGGCTCAACGCGAGCAACCGCCTCTTCTTTGGTGATAAGGCCCTCGTGCACCATGTCCACCGCGATTTTGACCTCAGCGTAGGCGGTGCGCTTGCCGTTGCGCGTCTGGAGCATCCAGAGTTTGCCGCGCTCAATAGTGAACTCAATATCCTGCATGTTGCGGTAGTGCTTTTCAAGGCGCTGCGCGATGTCCAGCAGTTGTTCCCAGGCCTGCGGGAGTTCCTCCGCCAGCTTATGGATCTCGCTGGGCGTGCGTGCGCCTGAAACCACATCCTCCCCCTGAGCGTTGAATAGATACTCGCCGTAGAGGTCCTTGGCACCAGTAGAGGGGTTGCGGGTGAAGGCTACGCCGGAGCCGGAATCCCACCCCACATTGCCGAAAACCATCGCCACAATGTTGACCGCCGTGCCCAGATCGTGCGAGATGCCGGTAGCATTGCGATAATCCACCGCACGCTTGCCGTTCCACGACTTGAAGACAGCCTCAATGGCCAGCTCCAACTGCTTCCAGGGGTCTTGGGGGAACTCCTGTCCACTCTCGCGCTTGATGAGGTCTTTAAACAGACGGACGGCTTTCTGCCACCCCTCAGCAGGAACTTCGGGATCGGTTTGGGCGCCGTATTCCGCCTTGATCTGCGTGATCACCTCTTCGAACAGACGGCCTTCAATATCCATGACGACCTTACCGAACATCTGCACCAGACGGCGGTAAGCGTCCCAAGCGAAGCGCTCGTCCGCCTGAGCGGCCAGCACCAAGACGGACTCATCATTCAGGCCTAGGTTGAGGACGGTGTCCATCATGCCCGGCATGGAGTACTTGGCGCCAGAGCGCACCGAGACCAGCAGAGGGTTGCGATTGTTGCCGAACTCACGCCCCATCTTCTGCCCGAGGGCCTTCATCCCCTCGACGGTCTGTTCCCACATGCCCTCGGGGAACTTCTCGCCGCCCTTGAGGTAGGCCACACAGGCCTCGGTGGTGATGGTGAAGCCCGGCGGCACAGGCAGGCCGATACGTGTCATCTCGGCAAGGCCTGCACCTTTACCGCCAAGCAGATCGCGCATAGCTGCGTTGCCTTCTTCAAACGAATACACCCATTTCTTTGACATAGTCAGTCACTCCTCCCCTCCACATAAGAGGGGTCTTTCTCACATAATGGTAGATGATGTGGGGCAAAACCCGGTAGCACTGCACGCGGAGAGATGCCTGAGCAATTGTACCGCATTTGCTCCCTGTGCAAAGGATTTTTGTCATCAGATCGACGCGCTGTTGCACGGGGGAGCACGCCGCACTACAATTTAAGATATCAAGCGGCAAAGGTACGGGAATATGGCCACCCTGCGCCCGCCGGTGGGCCTACACCATCATCATCACCACGCCCATCGCCTCCACGCTCGTGGAGTAGCGCAGGTGTCCTGCGCCTGAGCGGCGGCGCGACCCTGCTACCGAGCGTGGAGCCGATCGACTCCACGCTTTTTGTTGTTGTGAGACCTGTTTGCCCAGAAAGAAAGGAAGCCCTAGAGCATGTCCCAGAAAGTTCCGCCTCGCATTCCGGCCGGTATGCGCGATATTCTACCCGATCAGATGGTCAAGCGGCAGTATGTGCTGGACGTAGTGCGCACGGTCTTTGAGCGCTTTGGGTTTGAGCCACTGCAAACCTCGGCCATAGAGCTCACCGAGACATTGATGGGCAAGTATGGTGAGGAAGCTGAGCGGCTGATCTACAAGGCCTGGTACGGTGATAAACCGGGGGGAGAATTCGCGTTGCGCTACGACCTCTCCGTGCCGCTGGCGCGCGTTGTGGCCATGTATCCGGAGCTGCTGCGCCCCTTTAAGCGTTACCAGATTGCTCCAGTATGGCGTGCAGACCGTCCCCAGAAGGGCCGCTACCGCGAGTTCTATCAGTGCGACGTGGACATCGTAGGCAGCGCCAACATGTTGGCCGATGCCGAGATCGTAGCCGTGATCTATGAGACATTGAACCGCTTGGGGTTCACCGACTTCACTATCTCCATCAACAACCGCAAGCTCTTGGACGGCATCGGGCAGTACGCCGGTGTGCCGGAGTCGCTGTTGGCGGGGTTGTACCGTTCGATCGACAAACTGGACAAAATCGGAGTAGACGGCGTGCGCCGTGAGCTCCTTATGGTCGGTGTGCCCGCCGACCCCATTGAGCCGCTTCAGCGCGTGGCGCGGCTGGCCATCCAAGGCAAGCTGGCTGCTGAAGAGATGCGCAAGTATATGGTAGACAACGAAAGGATCGATCCTGCACTGGCTGAAGGCGTGTTGGAGCCACTACAGCGGCTTGTCGCCGAGGCGCGGGAGAAGAACATCCCGTCCGGCGCCTTGCAGGCCGTCACCCGCGAGATGGTCGGCGAGCTAGCGCCACAACTGCGCACCTACTACAGCCGCCGTGCCGAGATCATCCCGACGGAGGTTGTCGATCGGTTGCTTGACCTCCTGCGCATCAGTGGGCCACCCGCCGAGGTGCTAGGTGATCTGGGCAAGCGCTTGAAGGACTACCCACGTGCGCTGGAAGGCATTGCGGAGCTGCGCGATCTGTTCACCTACTTGGGCGAGATGGGCATACCAGAGCGGGCTACCGAGCTGAACTTCTCCATGGTGCGTGGGCTGGAATATTACACAGGGCCGATCTACGAGACAACTATCCGTGAGCCAAAGGCCATGCCAAGCATCACTGGCGGTGGGCGCTATGACAAATTGATCGGCATGTTCACTGATGTCTCCTGTCCGGCAACGGGTACCAGCTTCGGCATCGAGCGCATCATAGACGCAATGGACGAGCTGGGTATGTTCCCCCCAGACATCCGCGCCACGACTGCCGAAGTGCTGGTGACCGTTTTCGATGCGAGCACAGTGGGCGAATCGCTGAGGCTGGTGATGGCCCTGCGCAGAGACGGCATCAATGCATCGTTGTACTTTGATTACAACGATCGGCTTGGCGAACAAATCGGGTACGCTGCTGCAAAGGGCATCCCTTTTGTGGTGATCCTCGGCCCGGATGAGATCTGTGCCGGGCAGGCCACCATCCGCGCTCTGGGGGAGACACGCACTGAGGGCGATCAGCGCACCGTGCCCTTTGGAGAAGTGGCACAGACTATACGGGGTTGGTAAGCGGCGACAGTCTATTCCACCAGCCGCGTGCTGGTCCGCACCCCTCGCAGGGGGATGCCCGCCTCACGCACAGCGTCAAGCAGCACGCCGCTGCGGACCAACTCGATCATGCGCTGCACATAAGGGTAGCAGACTACATCACGGTCGAGCGGGATGGCGAGCACCTCCGGCGCGTGTTGCTCAAGCGCTGCCCAGATAGCCTGTGCGCCGCGCCCTAGATCGCGCACCGACAGCGGGGGCTGACTAGCCCTCTCACGCCGCCAGCCTGCCATGCGCAGCCGTAGGGCAGTCACTGCAGCCAGCAGCTCGATTGCGATCACCGCAGTGATGTTCTCAACGATCTCGCGGGCGTGCAGCGCCGCGTTCATACTCATACTGACGTGATCTTCCTGATTGGCGGAGCTGGGAATTGAGTCTACGCTGTCAGGATGGGCGAGCGTCTTGCACTTGGAGACGAGTGCCGCCGCAACGTACTGGGTGAGCATCAGACCGCTGTCCACATGAGACTCACCGCCGTCAACCAACATGCTCGGCAAGCCGCGATTCATCTTGGCATCCATCAGCCAAAAAGTGCGCCGCTCAGAAATACTGCCCAGCTCGGTCAGTGCGATGCCGAGATGATCCATCGCAAAGGCAATATACTCCCCATGAAAGTTGCCGCCGGAAATGGCCTTATAGCGGCGTGGCAGGTTGTCCTGCGGCTCCACAAAGATAAGCGGATTATCTGTTGCGGCGTTGATCTCGCGCTCCAATACCTCGCGGACATGGGCCAGCACTTCGCGCACCGCGCCGATCACCTGCGGCGCACAACGCACGGAATAGGCATCCTGCGGCGGCTGGTGGACGGGGTCATGCTCGGCGTCACCGGGGTCAGCCAGTTGGCTCCCTTCCAGCAGTGCCAGCACATTAGCTGCCGAAGCAATCTGCCCGGGATGTCCACGTGCAGCGTGCACCTGTGGTAGGAAGGCATCGCGATACCCCTGCAGGGCCTCCAGCGTCAGCGCAACGGCGATCTCAGCATGCTGGACCAGATTCTCGGCATCCACGAGCGCCAACACACCCAGCGCTGCCGAGAAGGTCGCACCGTTGCTGAGCGCAAGCCCCTCCTTGGCCTCCAGCACGAGGCGCTGATCCTCCCCATCCCAGGTCATCGCCTCCATGCCGGAAACCACCTTCTGACCGATGCGGCGCCCACTTTGATCCAAGAGGGGAACAAGAGCCTCGCCGCAGATTTCGGCAAAGCCCGGAGCACAATCTTCCTCAGTCATGCTTGGCGGTGCCTTGCTCATCACCAGTGCAAGGTGCGCCAACGGAGCCAGATCGCCGCTAGCCCCCAGTGAGCCGATGCGCGGGATGTAGGGTACGACCTGCCGGTTGAGCATCTGGATCAGGCGGTTGATGACCACCGGGCGCACGCCGGAGCGTCCCTTCGCCAGCGTGTTGGCACGGATCAGCATCGCCGCACGCACTACCTCTTCCGGCAGCGGTTCACCCACACCCGTCGAATGACTCATAATTAGTTTGCGTGACGCTTGGCGCGTCATTTCAGGGTCAGCGAAAGGACGTCCTGCGGCATGGATGCCAAATCCTGTATTGATGCCATAGTAGGCACGCGCCGGCTCGCCTACCTGAGCACGCCGAGCGTTCTCCTCAACAGCGGAGCGCACCCACTCCGCGCTGCGGCTGACGGGGCCATAAGCCGCGTCCTGTGGACTCAGTTCGGCTACTGGCCGCATCTGGCGAGCAACGGCGATTACATCCTCAAGCGATAGAGAGCGGCCATCGAGGTGGAGAGGGGTTAGGTCCTCAGGGACCGACATATCATTTCCTCCGCGGGTGAGGGGTAGCGTCTTCAAGCAAGTACATAAAAGGCTGAAGAGGCGGGTCTCATTACTGCTCTGCAGGGCATACCCGCAGCGCACAAGCGCTTGCGGCAGGCAGTGGATGCTGCTGTTAGATAAAGTTGGGGGCGAGTGGCAATCTTGGAGTGAAGCAGACCTTGAGGAGCGGCTGCCAGAATCTCCAGAAGGAACAGACCGCACACCAGAGCACAGACATTGTTGCCTTGTGAAGTGGGCATGATTGTTCCGCTTGGTGGAACACCGTTCTGTTCATGGCTACCTTGCGTTTATATCGCAAGATGAGGGTATACGCCAATCTACTTGGTGCAATTGCCGTGCTTTTCAGCACAAGTGGCGTACCTCACAGGATGCCGCGTCGCTTGAGTTCCTCGCGCAAAGATTGGGGGGTTGTGAACACAATAGAGGGGATGCCTAATGCCTCAGCAGCGTCAGTGTTGCGCCGCTGATCGTCAATGAAGAGCGCCTGTTGCGGCTCCACCTTCAGCCGCTCCAACGCCAGGCGGTAGAAGGACGGCTCCGGTTTGGCCAAGCCCTCCTCTGCCGAACTGATCACCACATCAAAGATGCCTTTTAAGCCGCGCCTCTCGCTGATATACCGCTCGAAATTGCGGCGCGAAGTGTTGCTTAAGATAGCCAAACGGTAGCGCCCACGCAGCTCGAG
>DAOTYL010000183.1:0-4298 GCA_034434955.1 Anaerolineae bacterium
TGATCAGGCCAAATCGGCCAACTCTGCGCTCAGCGCGCGCGTCTTGACCCTCAGCGCGTCGATCAGCGAAAGGCTTGCACCGGCCTCGCCACGCCGCTGATAGGCGTGCTTCTTATAGGCCAACTCTGTCAGCATCTGGAAATAACGT
Source organism: Anaerolineae bacterium (assembly GCA_034434955.1). Lineage (GTDB taxonomy): Bacteria > Chloroflexota > Anaerolineae > Aggregatilineales > UBA3940 > DAOTYL01. The sequence continues at coordinate 149 of DAOTYL010000183.1, forward strand.
CCGGCACGCCAGTAGGCTTGCGGCCCACCCGAGAACAGAGCATTCAGGCGGGCGCCCATGCGGCGGATGGGCGAACTTACCAGCGCATACTGGTTTTCGGAGAGCGTCTGGAGTGCCACTTCCTCGCGCAGTTCATCCACAATCCACTGCCGCTCGCGGCGGATAGCCAAGAGCATCACCACGAATACGAAGAGCACCCCACCCCAATCTGCTAGGATCGCCAGCAGGCACAGCACAGGGGCTTCTGCCGCAAAGGTGACAATCGCGTTGTGCAACCCGTGTGCGGTCATCGCCGCTATGAGCCCCCCTAACGGAGCCAACCAGCGCACCAACGCCTTGCGTGCGTGGCGGGCGATGCCAAAGCCGATCCCCGTGAGGCTGGTGAAAAAGGCGTGGTTCAGTCCAAACAGCACCGTCCGCGCGAAGATGAGCGAGAAATCTGCATCAAGGAAATAAAGAACGTTCTCAATAGCAGCAAAGCCAAAACCGACCATCCCACCGTAGATGATGCCGTCAAAGATGCTGTCGAACTCGTTGCGCCACAGCAGGAAGACCGCCAGCACTGCCAACCCTTTGAAAAACTCCTCCGTGACGGGCGCGATAAAGATCGCACCGACGACCTCGGCCAACAGGCCTGATTGATCCAGCAACGTCAGCGGAAAGCCGAAAATAAGCTGCGTGATGAGCGAGAAGATCGCTGCTGGCATCACGCCCCACAGAAAGACACCGCCCACCAGGCTCAGCGGCTCCTTCTCATAGCGATCCATCCAATAGAGCAGAAGGGCGTAGACCAACATAGGGACGATGCCCGCTAGTGTAGCGATGAGTACGTTCACGGCTGCGCTTCCCTTACTTTGGCTCCAACGATGGAAACAGGCGCTTGACCCACTTAGCGTATGTTGAACCCAAGTGAACGGTGTACGGACTTAGCGCCTCCTGACGGGCGGCCTGCTGCAAAGCCACCCGCAAGCCTTCAGCATGGTTGGCGAACGGCTCCACACGCAGCACAGCCCGCCCAAATTCGCGCGGAAGGTGGGCATCGCTGCCGCACGTCTTGATCTTCCCATGCTGCTCAGCAAAGGCCAACGCCTTCTCGTTATCTGCGGGATGGAGGCACCGCGCATTGAATACCTCTATCGCATCCACCAGCTCCACAATCTCCAGCAGATCGTCTAGCCGCCATGCGCCTTTGCGGTGACGATCAAAGGGATGTGCTACACCGATCAGCGCACCCTGATCGCGCAAGCGAGCGATGGTCTCACGCGGTGAGAGGCCGGACGGCACTTCTTCGCGGATGTACCAGGCCAGAATTTCCCCGGCAGTGGTCATGATCTCTGCACCGGGGATAATGAGCATGGGGTACAGGCGGGCAGCCAACAACGCCCCCTGAACGTTGTTATGGTCGGTAATGGCCAGCTTATCGATGCCGCGTCGGCGGCAGATGTCCGGTAGGCTATCCAGACGGATCAGGCAGTCTTTGGAGTAAATCGTGTGGGAATGCAGCTCAACCGTCCAGAGAGGGAGGTCCATTGCTCACCACTCGAAAATAGGCCAGAAGAATAAGGATAGGGATAAGAGAAGGCTATCCTCATTGTAGAACGAGAGCCACGCAGCCGCCACTACAAGTTGCTAACAAAAGGCTCAGTGCCCGCTGCCAGAGGCAGCGGAGCGTGCCGAACGCCACTCCCGGGCGAGGCGCTCCGGAAAAAGCCGCCTACGGAAAGCGAACGCTGTGACCAGCCCCAACACAACGGCAAACCACAGGGTGAACAATCGGACGAGCAGAGTAGCAGTGCCGGCAAAACCGGCATCCTCATAGCCTAGTACCAGCAGCTGCACCATGCCGGCGATGGTGAACTCCGCCGCGCCGAGGCCACCGGGCAGGCCACTCAACGCGCCGATGACGGTGGCCACCGCCAGCATGAACATGGCCTGCCAAAATAGCAACCCCGTCGGCGCAAGGCCCAAGCCCACAAGGATGAGGAAGAAACCCACGCACTCGCCGGCCCAGCTGATGATGCCCAAACTGACGGCAAAGGCCAGCGCACGAGGGCGGAACAGCTCGTAGCTACTGGTGTAGAGATCATCAAGTGCGTGACTAGCCCGCGCCAGCAAGGGCAGCCGCGCCGCCACCCCCAGCAGCCAGCGAAACAGCGGACGGATTTGGATGACGGCGATGCCTATCAACAGGAGGGCAAGCACCGAGAAGTAGGCCGGCAGATAGCGTGCCAGCACGGCGCGGTGCGCCGCTGATACACTCACCATACCGCCAAAACCCAGTGCGGCCAACACCAGCATCGCCAGCCCATCGGTAACGCGCTCGGCGATCACCACCGGAGCGCCGCGAGCTACCGGCACGCCAGTCATCATCTGCAGCACCACCGCCTTGAGGAGCTCGGCGACTTTGCCCGGCGAGAGCGCCAGCACGAATCCGGAGACCCACAACGCGGCGCTGTCCAGAAGTGCCACTTCTCCGGCTCCGATCACCCGTAGGTAGTAGTGCCATTTGACCCAGCGCAGGAAGTAATTGAAAAGCGTCAGCGCCAGAACGGGAGGGATGTACCACAGCGGAAAGGCACGCAAGCGAGCGCCCATGTCGCGCACGTCGCCGTACAGCAGCAGGCCGATCAGCACGGCTAACCCCAGCAGCGCACCGAGGATCACCCTGTTGCGGATGTCTTTCATCGCCCTCCCCCAAGGTAGTGGACGGCAAGATTGTAGCAGAAGCCCCTCCAGTCACCAAGCACAAGTGTGATCTGCTGCCGACCGCCACGCTTGTCGCCGCAGAGCGGATCGGTATACACTACACATAAAGCCGCCAAACGCAGGGCGATTGTCTCTCCAGCGCAGCAAGTGGGGTGGGATTCTGGCAGACAGGGGCAAGAGCGTCTCCCCCTGATTAGCCTATGGACACAGACAGCACACCGTACAACGTGGCACGAAAAGCGTGGGAACGCCTGAGCGGATCGGCGCAGCGGTGGCCGATGGGCATCCGTGCCCTGATCGGTGCCCTGCTTATCCAGACGGCAGCACTGATCACCGTGATCGCACTGGGGCTGGTGATCGGGCAGGCCAGAGGGCTGCGCCTCCACGCTGTGCGTTTCGGACTCGGAGGCCTAGTTGCTGCGCTGGCAGGCATGGCTGCTTTCGGAACGGCGTTCTCCTACCTGCTGATCCGGCGCACGATCGCTGCCAATAATGCACGTATCGCCCAAATGAGGCATTTGGTGGGAGCATTGGCTTCTGCCGACACAACACGCCCAACCGCAACGACGGACCTCACGGTATCGGCCCACTCGCAGGACGAGCTAGGCCACCTGATCGACGAGCTGAACCGCCTACTTATCGCCCGCGATGAGGCGATGCGGCAGATGTCGCGCCGAGCAGACACGCTGACGACGCTTAACCTGATCGCAGCGACGATCAACCGCACGTTCGACCTAGAGGAGATCTTCGTCACAGCGCTGCGCGAGGCGTTGAGCAGCATCGGCTGGGACAGGGGCGCCATCTGGCTGTGGGATGGCCGCACCGCTCAACTCAACATGGTCAGCTTCCTCGGCCTGAGCGAAGATGCCGTGCGCCGGATGTTCTCCTATGGGTTGGGCGAAGGCCCAACCGGACAGGCTGCCCGCACACACCAAATCGTGTTGGTGGAGGACATCCGCAAGCACCCCGACTACGCGGATAAACCGACCGAGGGACTGCCCATCACGCAGGTTAACCTCCCCTTGGCCTCGTTGGAGGGCGATCTGCTGGGCGTGTTGCTGATCGGCAGCTCAAGCCGCGCTACGCCCACCGAGGAGGAACTAAACCTGTTGGCCACCGTCGCCCATCAGATCTCGATGGCTGTGGAGAAAACCCAGCTCTACGCACAGGTCAAGCAACACGCACGGGAACTGGAGAGCATCGTTAAGGCGCGCACAGAGGAGCTGGCTCGCGCCATCGACGATCTGCAAGAGGCGTTGGAACGCGCCCATGAGGCCGATAAGGTCAAATCGCTGCTGCTCTCCACCGTCTCTCATGAGCTGCGCACCCCTTTGGCAACGATCAAGGGCAACACCTCGTTGCTGCGTGAGCATCATCACCAAATGACACCCCAGATGTTGGCCGAGCACCTGCGCGACATAGAGGAAGAGGCCGATAAACTCAC
>DAOTYL010000184.1:0-4590 GCA_034434955.1 Anaerolineae bacterium
CCGGCTGGGGTGGCACGTGCGGCACGCTCCACCCTTCAATCACGGCTCGCACATACTGGCCTGTCCCGCCTACCAAAAGGGGCAATTTACCCCGCGCATGCACCTCATCTATAGCAGCATAGGCACGCTGCTGATAGTCAGCGAGCGTCAACTCCTCGTCAGGATTGAGGATGTCGATCAAATGGTGTGGTATTTGCTGGCGTTCCTGTGGCGATGGCTTGGCCGTACCGATGTCCATGTGGCGATAGACCTGTCGCGAGTCGGCGGAGATAATCTCGCCGTTCAGCGCCAACGCCAGCCGTACTGCCACTTCCGTCTTGCCGACGGCGGTAGGGCCAACGATCGCTACCAACGGCGGATGCTGTTTATCCATGGGCGCGTACCGCATCGCGGTGGATGCTCAAGCGCTGCACCTTGCCGCTAGGGGCTAGCTCAATAGCCACCACATCAATGCGGCAGGGCACATCGTCAAGGCCGTGCTCGGCAAGATATACGGCTCCGGCTTGCAATAGCCGCGCCCGCTTGGCCTCATTCACCGCTTCCTCAGGTGAGCCAAAAGCGCCGCTCCCGCGCAGCTTGACCTCCACAAAGACGACCACCTCACCATCCCGAGCCACCAGATCGATCTCGCCGGCAGGGCAACGCCAGTTACGCTCAACGATCTCATAGCCGTGTGCTTTCAGGGCATAGGCTGCGATTTCTTCCCCTTGCCGCCCGCGCTCTGTCGTAGACATCGTTATCCTCCCATCCATCAATCATAACATGATCCCCCTACCCCGGCAGATGTGTTGACAGGATCGCACGAGCGCGTCATCCTAAAGGCACATCAGATTTTGCACCTCACGAGGGCCTATGAAAGCGGAAGTAATCTCCGTCGGCACGGAACTCCTCCTCGGCGATATCATTGACACCAACGCTACCCACATCGCCCAGAGGTTGCGCGAGATCGGCCTTGACCTGCTGTACCGTACCACGGTTGGCGATAACGAAGGTCGCATCGCCGAGGTTGTGGACATCGCCCTCAACCGCGTGGATGTAGTGATCACCAGCGGAGGATTGGGGCCGACGGTTGACGATGTGACGCGGGAGGGCATCGCACGGGCAACAGGCCGCCCTCTCGTGTTCAATCAGGCGCTCTACGATGCCATTGCGGAGCGCTTTCAACGCTTTGGCGTGACGATGAGCGAGAACAACCGACGGCAGGCATATGTGCCCCAGGGAGCGATCCCCATTGAGAATCCGGTGGGGACAGCGCCGATCTTCATCTTGGAAACCGAGCGCGGAGTGGTAATGACGCTGCCCGGTGTCCCTCACGAGATGGAATACCTGCTGGAGCACAGATTGATCCCCTGGTTGAAAGCGCACCTTGACGCCCCAGCGGTGATCAAAAGCCGTGTGTTACGCACAGCCGGCGTCGGCGAGAGCCAGATTGATGCCCAGATCGCCGACCTCATGACCATGTCTAACCCGACCGTAGGGCTGGCTGCCCACACCGGTCAGACGGATATCCGCATCACTGCCAAAGCCGCCGACAGCGAAGCCGCAGATCGCCTGATCGCCCCTGTAGAGGCAGAGATTCGGCGGCGCATTGGGCAGTGGATCTACGGCACAGGCACGGAAACTATCGAGGAAGTGGTGCTAGACCTCCTGCATCAGCAGGGAGCCACCCTCGCCACAGCAGAAGTGAACACCGCTGGGCAGCTCCGCTGCAGGCTAGAGGCTGTCAGCAAAGGGCACACGGAAGTCCTCCGCGCTTGCATCACGTCCGAAGCGCTGGAAACGCTAGAAGGGGTAAATATTTCTCCTGACGCGCCGGCGGAGGAAACAGCCCGCCTGATGGCAGAAACGGTGCGCCAGCGTACCGGAGCAACCTACGCCGTCGCGGTGATCGTGCAGGAAACTCCGCCGGAGAGAGGTGGCGTAGGCCTTGCAGTGGCCTCCCCAGAAGGAACGCGCTCGCGTCTGTTCGGAGGACGGCACACCACCGCTGAGGCGTCCGTGTGGGCGGCTACACAGGCGTTGGCGCTGCTGCGCCGCACCGTGCTGAAAGCCGAACCTCAATCCTGACCAAGGGAGAGGATGGCCATAAAGGCCTCCTGCGGCACTTCTACCTGCCCGATCATCTTCATGCGCTTCTTGCCCCGCTTCTGCTTTTCCAGCAGCTTGCGCTTGCGGGTCACGTCGCCGCCATAGCACTTGGCCAGCACGTCTTTGCGCAGTGCTTTGACATTGGCGCGACTGATCACGCGCTTGCCCACCGCAGCCTGAATGGGCACCACAAACAACTGGCGCGGGATCAGTTCTTTGAGCTTGCTGACCAACTGCTGACCTTTGTGGTAAGCCTGATCGCGATGCACGATCAGCGCCAGCGCATCCACTGGCTGCTCGTTGACCAAAATATCCAACCTGACCAGATCACCAGCGCGATACTCCAGAAAATGGTAATCCAGCGATGCATAACCGCGCGAGATGGACTTAAGCCGATCGTAGAAGTCCACAATCAGCTCCGCCAACGGAATATCATAGGAGAGCATCACGCGGGTGCGGTCCAGATACTCGGTAGCAATGTACTCCCCGCGCTTCTTGGTCACCAGCTCCATGATAGGGCCGATGTACTCGGTAGGGGTGAAAACCTGAATGCGCATCCAAGGCTCGCGGATCTCCTCGATCAAGGCCTCATCGGGCAGTTTGGCAGGGCTGTCTATCGTTATCACCTCACCTGTATTGCGCAGCACGACCTGATATTCCACGCTTGGCGCCGTTGCCAGAATATCCAGGCCATACTCGCGCTCCAGCCGTTCCTGCACGATCTCCATATGGAACAGCCCCAGAAAGCCGCAGCGGAAGCCAAAGTTGAGCGCCTGTGAAGTTTCCGGTTCCCACACCAGCGAGGCATCGTTAAGCTGCAACTTCTCCAGCGCATCGCGCAGCAGGGGATAGTCCTCGCTCTCCACAGGATATAATCCGGCGAATACCATCGGCTTGACGGTCTTATAGCCGGGCAGTGGCTCCGTCGCACCGCCCTCGTAGAGCGTGATGGTATCGCCGACGCGCACTTCTCGGATGGTCTTCAAGCCGGTGGCAATGTAGCCAACTTCCCCTGCCTCCAATCTGCCGGTAGGCCGCATGTCTGGCGCAAAGATGCCGATCTCCACAGGGTCTACCTCAGCGCGGCTGGCCATCACCATCAGCTTATTGCTTTTATCTACAACCCCATCCACCACGCGCACATAGGCAACAACACCCTTGTAGGGATCGTAATGGCTATCAAAGATAAGGGCACGCAGCGGCTTTGCTCGATCGCCCTTGGGCGGCGGGACGCGCTCCACAACCGCCTCTAGCACCTGCTCGACGTTGGTCCCCACTTTCGCCGAAACCTGGAGCACGTCCGCAGCGTCTACCCCTAGCAGGTCCTCAATCTCCTCGGCAACCTCATCGGGACGGGCAGCAGGTAGGTCAATCTTGTTCACTACCGGTATGATCTCTAGGCCCGCATCCAATGCCATGAACAGGTTAGCGATAGTTTGCGCCTCAATGCCCTGTGTGGCGTCTACGACCAGCACCGCGCCCTCACAGGCCTGCAGGGCACGTGAGACCTCATAGGAAAAGTCCACATGCCCGGGCGTGTCGATCAGGTTTATTTCGTAGGTCTCGCCATCCAACGCACGGTAGAGCATTCGCACAGCGCTGGCCTTGATGGTAACGCCACGCTCGCGTTCCAACTCCATGGAGTCGAGCACCTGATCGGTCATCTCGCGGTCAGGGATGGTCCCCGTCAACTCCAGCAAGCGGTCAGCAAGCGTGCTCTTACCGTGATCGATATGAGCAATGATGCAGAAGTTCCGTATCTTGATCTGTTCCATGCAATTGTCTTCGATCCCTGTCGCTCATCTGGGCAACCGCGCGGCAGCGTTGCCATAGGAGAATTGTACCAGAGATGCGCCCCTAGCACACCGAACACACTCCGCCCGTTCGACAAAATGGATTGACACTCTAAACTCCCTTTCATGGTCAGGCTGCAGCCTGAGGAAGAGTCTGATATGCCCCCACTGTTGCGCATTCCCGCTGTAACCGCCCTGCTGATCATTGGCATGTTGGCCTGCAATGTACCGCAGCTAGCAACCCGGCCGTCCCCCACACCCACGCCACCGCAGGCAAGCGTTCCCTCTACGTTGACAGACACGCCAGATGTCACCCCTACGGCTGTGGAGCCTGCGGCAACCCCCACGCCCACCGCTACGCCCTTTGACACAACAGCCACTCCATCACCCGTCCCCACCGGGCCAACTCACGGGGCCCTACTCTATATGACCGACTTCACAACGGGCTGGGGTGAGGTCACAAGCGATGGACAGGGGCGCAGTCTGCCCGTTCCCGGAGGCTATCAAGTGGAGGTACGCGACCACTGGGGGCATTATGTCTACACGTCCCGCGTGGAGCAGGCCACCTTCTACGCCGAGGCGGATGTCGTCCCAACAGTCTGCCCTCCTAGCCGCAGCGGTTACGGGCTGATGTTTCACTTTCGGGGGGATGAGCAGTTCCGCGCTTTTATCGTCACCTGTGAGGGCGACTATCTCGTCTTTGACCGCC
>DAOTYL010000185.1:0-1858 GCA_034434955.1 Anaerolineae bacterium
ATAGACCTCGTGGAAGGACTCGGTCATGATGCGTGCCAGCCGCTCCTGCACCGTCGCCAAATCCCAGTAGTAGCCGTAGGAGTTCTGCACCATCTCAAAATAGGAGACGGTGACGCCGCCCGCGTTGGCCAATATGTCGGGCACCACCAGCACGCCCTTCTCGCGCAGGATTTTATCCGCCTCCGGCGTGGTGGGGCCGTTGGCGCCCTCCACTACCATCTTGGCCTTGATGTTGGGGGCGTTGTCGGCGCGGATCTGCCCCTCAATGGCGCAGGGGGCCAGCACATCCACATCCAGCGTCAGCAGCTCCGCGTTGGAGATGGCGTCACCGCCGCGGTAGCCCTCCAGCAGGCCGCCGTGTGCGTTGGCGTGTGCGATCAGCTCATCGTAGTCAAATCCCTTGGCGTTGTAGTAAGCGCCGGTCACGTCACTCACGCCGACGATCTTGCAGCCGTACTCCTGCTGCAGGATTTTAACAGCGTAGCTGCCCACATTGCCGAAGCCCTGCACGGCCACCGTCGCACCGTGCAACGACATACCCAGCCGTTGGGCAGCCAGATCGGCGCAGATAGCGAGGCCGCGGCTGGTGGCGTCGGTGCGGCCCGCCGAACCGCCCAGCGCCAACGGCTTGCCGGTGATGACGCCGAACTCGTTGTGGCCCTTTAGCACGGCGAACTCATCCGCCATCCAGGCCATGATCTGGGGATTGGTGAAAACATCCGGCGCGGGTACGTCCTTATCTATCCCCAGGATGCGCCCCACCTGCCGAATGTAGGCGCGGCTCAGGCGCTCGATCTCGGCGGGCGACATCTCCTTGGGGTTGCACACTACGCCGCCCTTGGCGCCGCCCAATGGGATGTTGACCACGGCGCACTTCCACGTCATCCACATCGCCAGCGCACGGACGGTATCTATGGTCTCTTCGGGATGGAAGCGGATGCCGCCCTTCGTCGGGCCGCGTGCGTCATTGTGCTGCACGCGGAAGCCCTTGAAGACCCGCGTTGTGCCATCGTCCATTTTCACCGGCAGGGTGACGTGCAGTTCGCGCATCGGTTCGCGCAGCAGAGCATGGACCGCCGGCTCCAGCTGCAGGATGGCAGCCGCCTGATCGAGCTGCGCCTGTGCCATCGCAAAGGGGTTGAGCGTCTCTTCTTTCACGGCTTGTGCCATGATGCTTGCCTCTCCTGTGAATCAGCGTTTTGTCTCCAGTGTAGGTGTTCGTGGCCCTTGCCACAAGGACGAGCATCCCTTATCGGTGGGATAAGTGTCACCGCTTTGGGGAGCATACCCATTATAGCAAAAGGTTTCGCAAGCACCTTCACCCTGCCCTCACGACCACAGGTTGCGGGGGTGGAGTGAGGGTTTCCTACGGCAGCCGCTCGCAGGCGATGCCGTCTGCGTCGCCGTCCAGCGAGTGCACATCGCCCGTGCCGAGGCTGAGGCAGTATTCATAGCAAGCCTGCGCCTGCCGATGGGTGCTGAAATCGCTGCAGTTGTAGAGGTTAGCCGAGCATTCGCATACGGCAGCGGGTGGGGCAGCGCCTGCGCCCGAGGGCTGAGTAGGGGCGGGGGCGCCCCCGCCGAAGGCCCCCGTCGGCCAGCACCCTAATCCGGCGGCTTGGGCCTGCGCAGCAAGGCGGTCAAAGTGATCGGCGAAAGCCGTATCCGGTGGATAGCGGGCCGATCTGGCCCAGCCGTCCCGCACCAGCTGCTCGTTGACGAAGAGGCCGCCCACATATACATAGCGCAGCAGCCGTCCGTAGCGGTCCGTCTCACTGACGTCTTTCACCAGCCGCACGGTCTGCCCTCCTACCAGCGCGGCGTTGGCAGCGGCAGCTTCGGGGCCACAGGGATCGTT
>DAOTYL010000186.1:0-3521 GCA_034434955.1 Anaerolineae bacterium
GGCTGCGGCGCAGCCTGATAGATAATGTGCTCCTCCCCGTAAACATCCGTGAAAGTGATAAGCGTGATGAAGCCCGGGTTATACGTCTCATAGACCAACAGGCCGGTGGGTGTCACCAATTCAGGGAAGAGCAGCGTCAGCGAGGCGGTCTCATTGGGCTGTTCGGTGGCCCATGCCGTGCGCAAGTCGCCACACTCAGGCGTATCAGGTGGCCCAGCAGCACGCACTGCGCCCCAATCCACGTCGCCACGCTCGGAGGTGGCTTCTGCAGAGGCGGCATACTGGCGTACCTCTAGCCGCCCAGCCAGCTCAAGGGTGGGAGCGGCTCCCGTCAAGGCCACTATCGGCGGGGTTCTGGTCAGTTCGGCAGCGAGAGTCGGCACGAAGCGGTTGGCCTGCGTGCTGGCCGCGCTGATGGTCAGCTCCAGCACCTGCGGGTCCACGTTGTTGCCTCCACGGGAAGCGATCGCCAGGAGGACTGCGACGGCCAGCACCACTGCGATCGCTGTCCAGAGGCCTCGGCCGATGTTGCCGACGACGTTCCTGATCGTTTTCAGACTAACCTCCTTGCAGTGCCAGCAGCAGTATAGCGATGACCCTGCCAACCTGCCAAACGCTCACCTTGTGGGGCATCGGCAGGTGCTGTAAAATGGCCCTATAGCCGCAGGCACAACAGGGGAAATCGGCCCCGATGATATGGGAAAAGTACCGCGCACCGGATACGCCCCCGCCGCTTGAGGAGCGGGTGATGCTCTCTGATGAGCAGCGCCACAGAGCTGCCGGCCTGATCGCAGATCTCAGTAGGTCGCTGGGGGCGCTGCCAGTGGTGCTCTCACAGGAAGGGGAGGCCATCTGTGCCGCCGGTCTAGCGGACGAGAGGCACGCCGAACGCCTCGCCAGAATAGCAGGACGTATCTGGCGTGAGGGAGTTCATCGCACAGCGCGCGAGGCGATCCGTTTTGAGGAAGAAGTGCTTGACAGCAGCGATGAGCGTGCCAGCTTCATGATTTACACAGCACATGTGGCAGGGGCATTGACTTTGACGATCGGTTGGCAACTCTCGCCTTCGTTGACCCAGCTCCGTGCAGAAGCGGAAGATGTGATTGAGGAATTACGACTTTTGCTGGGGGGAAGGTAAGCCTGAGTTGCCATGTCGGAACGAGGAGAGCGTTTGCCCGAAGAGAACGTGCGTCCGTCGCTTCCCCCGCATCTTTACAGCGAGGAGTACTTCTTAACAGCCTGCGAGGGCTACGAAGAGTGGCTTGCCAGCGAGGGGCAACATCTCTCCCGGCGGCTGGCCTCGGCGTTCCAGGTGGCTTCCGTGGGGCCGGGCATGGCTGTGCTGGACATCGGCTGCGGACGTGGGGAGATCGTGCGCCACTGCGCTCGGTTAGGCGCCGATGTCTACGGGGTGGACTATGCACCAGTGGCAGTGCGCATGACGCGCGATCTAATACGGGCAGAGCAGGGTAAATCGCCATCTGGCCGGATGGGCGTGTGTCTGGCGGATGCTAAATATCTTCCCTTCCCTGACCAGTACTTTGACCGCGTGCTGATGTTCGACGTTGTGGAGCACCTCTATCCCTGGGAACTGCATCGGGCGCTACTGGAGGCGCGGCGGGTGCTCAAGCCGAGCGGCCGCTTGATTGTCCACACTGCGCCCAACCGCTGGTACAACCAGTACGCCTATCCCCTTGTGCGGCTGGTACGGACGGCAATGGGACAGGGCGCGAACTATCCCCGCAACCCGCGCCAGTTTGGGGTGGCTGCCAACGTGCATGTGCACGTCAACGAGCAGAGCTTATTCAGCCTGCGGCGGGTGCTCAAACGGGCGGGCTTCCGCAGTACGGTCTGGTTGGATAGCCCCCCACAGCATCGCCAAGAGGGGCCTGTATTGGCCGCGCTACGTTATGTGGCCTTTCATTGGCCACCGTTCCGCTGGTTCTTCGAGCGCGAGGTTTTTGCCGTTGCTTGCCGAGCTGACTGATCCTCTCTACTGTGCAGAAGGAGCAGGACACAATGAGCACGCGCCCCGACTATGCCGAGAAGAGTTTCTGGCTGGAAACTGCCGGACCATACACCGAAAGTCCACCACTCACCGAGCCAATTCAAGCCGATGTCACCGTTATTGGTGGGGGCTTTACGGGGCTTTCTACCGCCTACCATGTCAAGAAGGCGCAGCCCGGCCTGCGTGTCGTGCTGTTGGAATCGCATGTGATCGGATACGGTGCAAGCGGTCGCAATGCCGGGTTCGCCATGACGCTTTTCGGCCTCACCCTCAGCCTGACCAAGAGCTTCTTCGGGCAGAAGAACGCGCTTCAGGCGCACCGCTACATGGAACGTGCCGTTGATTTCGTGGGGGAGCTGGTGGCAGAACACCAGCTAGATTGCGACTACGAGCGCCCCGGCTTCTTGCGGGTTGCCACTACAGCGGGATACGCCAAGCGCATCCAGCATGAGATTGAGCTAGCCCACCGGCTGGGCATTGAGGGCATTACCTGGATAGACAAGGACACGCTGGCGGAACAGGTGCGTTCGCCGCTTTATCTCGGTGCATGGTGGGAGCCACGTTGCGCACTGGTCAACCCAGCCAAGCTGGCCCGCGAGATGAAACGCCTCTGCTTGCAGGTCGGCGTGGAGATTTACGAGCGCACGCCTGCTGTTGAGATCGCACGGGGGCAGGCTATCACCGTTGCCACCCCCCAGGGACAGGTGAAGACCGAGCGATTGGTGCTGGCCACCAATGCTTGGTCGCACCTCATCCCCCTCATTCGGCGCAAGCAGGTGCCGGCTTGGACGTACATCGTGCTGACCGAACCCCTTAGGGAGGAACACTTTGAGGCCATCGGCTGGCGCAACCGCCAGGGGATCGAGGACGCCCGCAATCTGGTGCACTATTACCGTTTGACGAAGGACAACCGTCTGGTGATGGGCGGCGGCGACGTGGAGATTGCCTACGGCAGCGACATGGATCGCGATGAGCATGAGCGTATCTGGCGCGATCTTGCTGCCCACATCGCGCTGATCTTTCCACCCCTCAGGGATCTACGCATCACTCATCGCTGGGGAGGGCCGGTGTCCGTTCCGGTGGAGATGGTCCCCGCTATCGGCACGCTGGGCGATGAGCGGGTGATCTGGAGTTTGGGATGTATGGGGCACGGCGTCTCGCTCACGCATCTGAACGGCCTGACGATTGCCCAGATGCTGCGCGGCGAGCGCACTGAGCTAACCGAGGCCTTCTTCATCAATCGGCGCACGATCCCTTGGCCGCCGGAGCCACTGCGTTGGGTGGCCAGCGTAGCGATTCGCGGCTACCTGCGCGGCGAGGATACCCTCTACGAGCGCGGTATGCCGCGCCCCCAGTCGGCTCTAACCTATCAGCCCAAGGTGCAGTAAGGGACGAGAGTCTTGCGGAATGCCGGACCGCCGATCGGTAGACGACCTGAGCATTGAGGAACTGGAACGCATCCTCAGCATCAAGAAGCGCGAGGCCCGTCTGGCCCGCCTGCAGCGCTTTGAAC
>DAOTYL010000187.1:0-1744 GCA_034434955.1 Anaerolineae bacterium
GGCTGCCTTTCAGGGGCCGAAGTTCGGCATTCAGGGCGTGCGCGAGCGGCTAGGGGTCTTCCATCGCCCCTTGCTCAACAACATGATCAAGCCCTGCACGGGCTATCCGCCGGAGGTGGGCGTGGAGCTCTTCCGTGCGGCAGCGCTGGGCGGCTGTGACATCGTTAAGGATGACGAGTTGCTGGCCGATGCCTCCTTCAATCGCGTGAAACAACGCGTGCGGCTCTACATGGAGGCCGAGCGGCAGGTCTACGAGGAGACAGGGGAGCACACACTCTACACCGTCAATATCTCGGACGAAGTGCCCAAAGTCTTTGAGAACGCCCGCCGCGCCGTTGAACTGGGCTGCAATGCCATCATGATCAACTATATGGGGAACATCAAGCCCACCTTCCCTATGGCCTCCGGTGGCATCACGCCGGCTATGGTGCCCAAAGTGATGCGCGATCTGGGAACGGATATCGTGATCGGCTCCGGCGGGGGCATCCATGCCCATCCCCAGGGGCCGGTGGCGGGAGCGCGCGCTTTTCGGCAAGCCATTGAGGCCACCATGCAGGGTCGCTCACTTCAGGATGCCGCCGCCGAACACGAGGAGCTGCGCCTTGCGCTGGAGGCGTGGAAGGACCCCTTTGGGGCGCTGACGTTGTAGAAAACGCCCACGCGGTGAGCCTCACTTTGCATTCTCGGTGGGCGGCAGGTGTCCTTTCAGCAAGCTGATGATCAGGTCGTAGCAGCAGATAGAGGCAAGAAGCAAAGTCCCCTCCCGCCGTGGCAGGAGGGGACTGGATGAGAGGCGATCTCACACACGCTCTAGGGCAGATCATCAAGGGGGTCGGCGGTGGCGTTCATCGTCGCCAACTCCTCCAACATCCTCTCGATCTGCTCGCCTTGCGGCTCTGGCGTAGTGGTGGGGGACTGGCGACGCGGGTTGTCGCAGGCCGCCGACGCCCCTACTAGAGCGCTGATCACTGCCACGATAGCAAACCACCGTTTCAAGACCTCACCTTGTCGCATGGTGACTCTTACCCTCCAGGCCGCTCAGAGCGCGGATAATGGTCGTAGCGCCAGTCGCGGATGGCGGTGTGCAGATCGATGGTGGCATCGCTCAGGGCGCGATGAGCATCGCGCAGGGCGCGTCCGGCGCGGCGCAGGGTATCTATCGCCTGCGGACGGTCAACGACTTTGCCGTCCTCGTCAAAGCCCGCATGCTCGCCGAGGATAGCAGCAGCATCGTCGTGATGCGCCTGCGCCTCGGCCAGACCGGTGTTGAAGTTCGCCAGTGCCGCCTCCAGCTCTCCCGTGTCCTCGCCCTGATCTTTCAGGTACTCAATCCACTCTTCCACATCCCCTGCGATCAGCGCGGCAAACTCCAGGCGGTCGCTCTGGTGGTCAAGCGCCATCTGCTCACGCTGATAGGCACGTTCCAGCCAGCGATTGGGGAAGGGGTTGTCCCCATCTTGCTCGGGTGCGGCAGCAAAAGCCGAGGCAACGCCGAGAAAGAGCGTCGCCGCCGCCACCACAGCAGCCAGCCCGACGTAGGTCGCCACACGCCACACTGTGGGCTTCGTCACGTTCTTCATGGCTTCCATCCCTCCACTTGTCGCCCTATTTTCGGTTTCACCCACCACGATAGGGCAGCGTTGTTGTCAGGCTGTTGCCGATGTGTAAAAGGTTTGTAAATTGCGGGGCGGAGCGCAGACCTCGCCCCGCCCCCGCTCTCTACAGCCCCCGCGCCCGCAGCTCA
>DAOTYL010000188.1:0-3192 GCA_034434955.1 Anaerolineae bacterium
ACCCCAACCCTCGATGCGGCGGCCGAGGATGAGCGCCGAGATGAGCGTATGCAGCAGATGCTTGAACGAATCGGCAATCATCAGGCTGAACAGCCCCCAGGTGGGCAACAGCCCCGCCGCAAGCAGGAGGTAGGCCAGTATTGTCCCCACGCCGATCAGGGCGGGGGTAGTGGTATCCTGTCGGGCGTAGAAAGCAAACACCAGCAGCAGATCGAGGGCGGCAAAGGGTAGCCCCAGCAGATAAAAGCGCAGCGCCCAAGCCGTCATGACGGTGTCAAGCGGCAGGAAGTCGCCGTGTTCGTACAGCAGGGCCACTACCGGTTGCGCGAGGACAAACAGGCCAACGCTGGCCGGGATAATCAGGATGGCGACCAGCCGCAACCCTTGCGCCAGTGTGCGGCGAAACGAGCCACCCCCTTGGCCTGTCTGCTCGTTGGCGGCGTGCATGGAAAGTGTGGGCAGCACAGCCAGTGAAATCGCCGTTGCTACCAGCCCCTGCGGGAGTTGCGTGAGGTTGGTCGCATAGATCATCCATGAGATGCTGCCCTCGCCGGTCTGGGAAGCGAGGGCGTAGCTAATGGGACGGCTGATCAGAACGTCCACCGCCAGAGGGATCAGGCTGGGGACATAGAGCCTTGCTACTTGAAGCAGGCCGGGGTGCACAAACCGCAGGCTGTAGCGGAAGTCCGTTCCGCGCAGGCCCGGCAACTGCAGGCCAACCTGCGCAGCGGCGCCGATGAGCAGCCCCAACGCCATCGCAGTGATGTCCACCCGTCGGTGCAGGAGCAGCGTCACAGTGACGATGCCAGCGTTAAAGACCGCAGCGGTGAAGGCAGGTAGCGTAAAGCGCCGCAGCGCATAGAGCAGGCCGGAGAGCACACCCGATAGGCTCAAGAAGAGCACGGCGGGCACGGTCACACGCATCAACCGCACGGCCAGCGCCAATGTGGCAGCGGTGTGGCCGCTCAGCAGTAGCGTGGCGATGGGTGCAGCCAGCAGCTCGATGGCAAGCACGGCAGCGGAGAGAACCACAATGGTCAAGTTCAGCAGCGCATTGACCAAGCCCCACAGGTCGCGGCGGTTCCGGGCCACATAGGCGCTGAAGACCGGCACCAGCGCTCCATTCACCATGCCGCCGATCAGCAGGTCGTAGAGCATGATGGGTACAATGGTCGCCACGCTGTAGGCATCTACCGTGCCACCCGCGCCGAAAAGGTGCGACTTGACCGTCTCACGGGCCAGCCCCAGCACACGGCTGGTGACATTGCCCAATGCGATCACGCCTGCCGCACGGGCGATGCGGGTTGCTTCGTGAGCTTCAACTGATGGAGAAAGGCTATCCGGCAGGGTCACGGGGGCAAATCCCTGCCTACAAACGATTCAACAGTCATGGCGGCGTCTCGGCGACAGGTAAAGGGCAGGCGCAGACCTGCCCATCTATGCGCCCGATTGTACTTTGGCGACCCTTCGCCCGCAAGGCGCAGCAAACGGTAAGGGGAACATGACATCAGATGCCATCAACGAGTTGGTGAAACGGCTTGCAGAGCTGCCCACGCAGGAGGGGCTGTCCAATCCCTATGCTCCGCCGGATGACCCTTGGGCAGCCATCCGCCGTGCCAACCTCACGCGCTACTTGAACGATATGCTGCAGCGTCAGCCTACTGTGTTGCTGCTAGCCGAAGCGCCCGGCTACCGAGGCTGTGCGCTCTCCGGCATACCGGTAACCAGCGAGCGCATCATGTTGCGCGGCATCCCAAAGTGGGGATTGTTCGGAGAAGGCTACCAAGCCACCAGCGGCTATCCCAACGGTGTGGCGGAGATGACAGCCACCATCCTCTGGGACGCGTTGGAGCAGTTCGCGCCACAGCCACCGCTGATCTGGAACGCCCTCCCTCTGCACCCCCACCACGCCGCACGCCCACAGTCAAACCGCGCGCCCAGCGTGAAGGAGCGCCGTATGGGGATTCCGATTCTCCTGCAGACAATCGCTCTGTTCGCGCCGCAGATCATCCTGGCAGTAGGGCGCACGGCGCAGCGCACGCTTGATGAGATAGGGCTGCCCTATATCCTCCTGCGACATCCTTCACAGGGCGGCAAAGCGGAGTTTGTGAGGGGTCTGCGGGAAGCACTGGGAGTCTAAAGCACCAACCGACATCAGAAGAGGGGAAGCTGCTGCGGCGGGCGGCGGCCATCCAGCAGGATGTAGGGCGCAGCGCGCTTGACCGCAGCGACGCCAATGGCCTGCAGATGGGCGAGATCGGTGAGGCGGCCCTGCTGACGCGCTTGCAGGATGGCCTGTGCACCCTTGGGGCCGATACCGGGCACACGCAGCAATTCCTCACGTGTGGTGGTCATGATCTCAATGGGCTGTGAGCGCAGATGCTCATCGGCCCAGGCACGTTTGGGGTCCACATCGAGGCGTAAGTTTCCATCCGGTTCAAAAGGGAGCTCCTCCACATCCCAGCCATAATCGCGCAGCAGGAAGCTGGCCTGATACAAGCGATGCTCACGCAGGGCAGGAGTAGCGGGTAGATTCTCAAACGGCGTCTCGGCGATGGGATAAAAGGCTGAATAATAGACCCGCCGCAGGCCGAGGTATCGGTAGAGATGCTTGGTCAGGCTGAGATGCTCCAAGTCGGTGTCACCCACTGCGCCAACGACAAACTGCGTCACAAGGCTGGTACGGACACCGCCAGGGGTCTCGACATACGTGCACCGGCGGATCTCGTGCGCCCAGCGCAGGCGCTCCAGCAGGTCGCCGGTGAGGTCTTTGTGGGGCGCCAAGGCGTTGAGGCGCTGCGGCGTGGGGCCTTCCAGATTGATGGAGACACGGTCGGCGAGCTGGACGGCACGGGCGATCTGGTCGTACTCTGCGCCGGGCATGATCTTGAGGTGCACGTAGCCACTATAACCGTAGCGACGGCGGATGATCTCCACCGTGTCTATGATCTTATCCTGCGTGCGCACCCCACCCCCCACAATGCCCGAAGAGAGGAAAATGCCCTGCACCAACCCGGCCCGCTGAAGGCGGTCAAAGGCCAGCGCCAGCTCGTCGGGCTGAAAAGTCGTGCGGCGCATAGAGCCGCGCCCGGCGCGGAAAGGGCAATAGTAGCAGTCCTTCTCACAGGCGGTGGTGACCATCGCCTTGAGGACGGGCTTCTTGCCGCTGGGCGTGCTAACCTCGGTGATGCA
>DAOTYL010000189.1:0-5084 GCA_034434955.1 Anaerolineae bacterium
GTGCGAATTTCCTGTTCTGGCCAGCGTTTGATACGCGGCCCGAAGGCAATGTTCTCGGCGATGGTCAGGTGAGGGAAAAGCGCATAGGCTTGGAAGACCATGTTGACAGGGCGCTTTTCGGGGGGCGTGTAGGTGACGTCCTGCCCCTCTAGGTAGATTGAGCCGGAGGTAGGCATTTCCAAGCCGGCGATCATGCGTAGAGTTGTGGTCTTGCCGCACCCACTCGGCCCTAACAGCGTGATGAACTCGCCGGTACCCACATCGAGGTTGATGTGGTCGACGGCGACAACCTCGCCGAAGCGTTTGCACAGGTTCTCCAATCTGACAATTGGCGTCTCCATAGCGAGTTCGTTCCCTCGTGAGAAATCTCGACGTGTCGGTTTCCGTTTTGCTGCTGGCAATAAGCCGGATAGCGCATTACTAGGCCATCACGCGCTGTGCCGCCCGTCTATAAATCTGCTCGAGGAGCCGCCGTTCAGCCTCCGGCAGCACGTAATCCCCTGCCCGAATTAACTGCTCGGCCTTTCTCCGCGCCCGCTCTAGTAGAGGAGGGGCTGCTTGTGTTCCCTGCGCCTTGCGCCCGATATGGGCGAAAAGCGGCGGGTCCCAGGCGGCCTCGCGGAAACTGCGCAGGGTGGACTCGTGCTCAAGGAAGTTCCCCTTTCCCCCGGCCACCTCGCGGATAACCTCAAGCGCCATTGCCCGTTCATCACAGGCGATACCTTCCACCACATGGCGCACATATTGCACGATCTCATGGTCTATGATGACCTGCAAGGGGCTGAGGTAATCATCGTCGGAGAGGAAGCCGGCATTGGTGAAGATGCGGAAGCCCAGTAGCGCGGAAAGCAGGGTATGTGAGCACTTCTCGGCGGCAGCCTGCTCGTCCGGTTCGCGGGCCGTCGTCAGCAGCGATTTGGCTACCAACGGGCAACCGTAGCGCCGGTTGATCTGCGCCTGTAAGATCGTGCCCATTTGATCTTCGGGCGAGCCGTAGACAAAGATAGCATGGCGCATGTCAAAAGGATGTGCTCGCACGCTGTCAATAGGCGTCCAGAAAATGGGCACGCGGTTTTCGGTGAGAGTGTAGAGCAGCGCTGTGCCGGCCATCAGCTCGGCCAGCGCTTGCACATGCGCACCGAACATGAAGACAGGTGCGGTGAGTCCGGCAACAGGCATGGTGCCGATCCACATTGGCACCCCACGGTCGAGGAAGGCGTGGATGACGTTCATACCCTCCAGCGGGCACGTGAAGGGGCTAATGAGATACATGCCCACCGAGAACGGCTTGCCGATGGCCTGCGCCATCTCGTAGATTGTTTCGGCGGCCTCCACGGTGGACATCGGCGTGGTGTCGAACAGCGGCTCCGGACGGTGAGCGCTGTATTCCCACGTCGTCTTGTACATGGCGATCTCTTGCAGCGGCTCTGGCAGGTCCAGGGGGCGCACGGCAGGTGAGCCGGCCATGCCGAGCTGCTCGGCCAGAATGGTCAGCTCGACAAGGTCGCGCTGGGTTGTGGGGCGCACTTCACCCGTTTGTAGGTCCTGCGTGGCGATCACATAAGCCCCGCAAATGATGGTGTAGCGATCGGGGTGAGGAGCAGGTGGGAAGCGCATAGCCTGCAAAGCCGCCTCGATGAGGTCGCTGCGGAAGTGCACGCGCTGGCCTACGATGCGCACACCTTCCTGCCCTGCCAGCCGCCGCAGAAGGCCATCGTGGGCAACGAGCAGGCCGACGTCCTCGGCCAATCCCAGCGCAGCTTGGTGGATGACATCAAGCTGATCTTCGCTGAGGGCGTTGGGATGTCCGGCAAGGGCGAACATGGATGCTCCTAGCCCAAAAGCGCAACGTGGGGATGCCCTCTCTTTCGGTATCCTCACGATAAATCATTTCTGCTCATTTGTCAATGATTTTAATCACATCTCTGCGCAAATTGACCCAGAATGATACCACCAGTGAGCATCATGGTGCGAGATCGGCAGGAACGCGCTGTTTGGCAAAAGCGGGAGCAACATACCGTGAGGCGTAGAAGTTCAGCGCGACAATGAGCGCGAAGTCCACGCTGGCGTAGAGGGCTGCTGCAAACTGCTGGAAATAGAACAGCAGGACGTCGAGCACCGTCACCGAGAGCAGCAGACCGACCAGCGCAAAGCCGATCCCACGCCGATCCCGCCCCAGGGCGAACATGACCAGCGCCACAATCAGTGAGAGGCCCACCACGCCTTTTAGCCCGATCATCACCGCAAACCAGAGGCTTTCCTGTGCACTCGTCAGGTTTGCCCGTGCAATCCAGGCTTGAAGCAGCACCATTGCCTGCTCAGGCCGGCTGATAGCACGCAGCAGCGTCAGCAGGTCAAGCAACGACAGGACGCTCAGCAATGCTGTGCTGACGATCAGCAGAGCGCGCGTGGTGGGTCGGGTCAACACGTGCTCCTCGATCCACATCGCTGCCGAGTGCAGGTGCTCTAGAAAAGGCTGGCGGCGTAAGGGGACCACGTCGGCTTGGTGTCGGACGAAGTCCAACAGTTCGGCGGCCAACTCACGCACGTCGGGCATTTCGGCATCGCCGATGATGCTGCTTAACAGTTCCTCCAACTCGGCTTTTTCACGCACGTCCAGATCGCCGTCGACGACTTCCTGCATAACTGCCAGCGCATGGTGCAAGCGCGTCTGGGCATCCGGCTCACCCCGCCGTACCGTGATGTAGACATAGACGCCGATCAGGAACAGGATGTAGATGATCGAAGCTGCCGGGCGGAAGAAGTAGTCGTTATCCTGTGTTAGGAACTTGCCCACCTCGTCGAAGAACAGCCCTAAGCCAATGCCGCTCAAAGTGGCGCTGATGCCGAGGACGGAGTTGTTACTGAAGATCAGCGGCAGGGCTGCGCCTACTGCGACGATCAGCCCACCCCACAGCACATGGGCGATGTGCAGCTCCGAATTGCCGATCTGGGGATAGCCGGTTATCTCCAGAAAGAGGCGCGTCACCAGTACGGCGGCGGCGAAGCTGATCATCATCGTGAAAACGTAAGCAGAAGCACGTTTGCGCTCGATCAAGCGGCGGAATCGCATGGTACAATCTCCCAAGTTGCAGATCACAAGATGCCACCGATTGTACTGGAATCGCTCTCCTCTGCACGATGGCAACCGGAGCCACTTGCCTCCAACCGCGCTCTGGACTATCTTAGTGGGGGCTAGCGAGCGCCTCTCGGCGTGCGGAAAGCGAGCGACGATATGACGTACTCAGATGAGACAATGCCCTACGCCCAGCCCGGGCCTGAAAAGCAGCCTTTTGGCCTTAGCCCGGATGTGCAAATACTGGCTGTCTTTATCCTGACGCTTATCGTAGGCTTTGCCTGTGCGGCGGCTTCCATCAACTCCTTGGGGCTGACCGGCGGGGCAGCGCCGCCACCCCCTCGCCTGCCTGATTTTGAGGTCCCTACGGCACGCGAAGCCTACGTGCCGGCTGTTGAGGCTATCCGAGCCGTAGACCCCTTGGCCGAGTTGGCAGCCGGTGCAGGAGCATGGTCACCCTTGATCGACACCGTTCAGCTAGAAGCCGGGCGCACAGGCTGGACGTTCTTCTTCTATCTACCCAACAGTGGCGAGATGGCGCGCGTAGTGGTGGATCGCGGCAAAGTTGCGCATGTGGTCAGCCGACAGCCCTGGGAAACGCCGCCAACTTTGCTCAGCGATCAGGGTTGGCTAGTAGATAGCCCACAGGCCATCAGTCGCCTGCTTGAGGTTTGCCGCGACACAATCAGCAGTGCTGGGACAGATGCTCACGTGGAGGTGTGGCTTTCCACTGCTGCCGAAAACCGCACCCTGCTGTGGCAGGCGCGTGTTGTTCCCATAGGTGCGCCGGAAGACGCCTGTGAGGCGCGGGTTGACGCGTTAACCGGCGCCCCTCGCTGAGTAGGACTATCTTCACATTTGCCAGCCAATCCCGTTACCGTATAATGAGTGGCGATCACCAGACCCTTACGAGTTTCCATCCAGCCACATACGGTGGGCTTTCCACCTGTGGGCGGCTGGCACAACTCAGGCTCATAAGGAGTGAACGCTATGGGCACTGGCCGTGGCCGGAGAACCGGCATTATCCTGATCATCCTGATCCTGCTGGTCGTCCTCGTGGCAGTAGGCGCCCTCCTGATCTTGCAGGGTCTGGGCGGCGGGTTGGTAAGCGGTGCACCAGCCGGTGAACAGCCCGCTGTGCTTCCTTCTCCTACTGCGCCATCAACCATCAACCTGATTGTGGCTGCACGCGATATTCCGCGTGGGGCGCGGCTGACGATTCAGGATGTAACTGTGATGCCCTGGCCGCTGATGGCCGAAGCTCCCGTGCCTTTTGGTGCTTTGATCGTCAGCGATCAACCACAGGGGCCGGGTCTGGAACAGGTTGAAGGGCGCATCGCCCGACAGGACATCCTGAGCGGCGACCTCGTGCGCGACTTCATGCTCACCCCTGGCGCGGAGCCAACGGGCCTGCTGGACATCGGTTCGGATGCCGCGCTGCAAATCTCCTCTGGTATGGTAGCAGTGTCCATCCCCCTCGATCGTTTCTCCGCGATCGGCTACGCCATTCGTCCGGGCGATCACGTGGACATTATGGCCTCCCTGCGCTTTATCGACGTGGATGATGATTTCCAGACGCCCTTGCCTAATCAGGGCATTCTGGTCACCGATAGCGCTGAACTGACCGCCCTGGGCCTGCAGGGCTTCACCTATCCGCTGGGGCGTGAGGAAGGGGGTGTGTTTGGGACAACGTTGCTGGTCGTGCCGGATGTTGCCAACTCCAGGCCACTCTCACGCCAAACAACACAGATCATTTTGGATAACATCCGTGTTCTGCGCGTAGGCGACTGGCCTATAGCGGATATTTACATGCCCATCGTAGTGACGGCGATGCCCACCGCTGTGCCGACGCCGCAGGGTACACCACAACCGCAGCCTGCTCCTGCTGGAGTCACACCCACGCCCGGCGTTCCACTGCCGGACATCATCACGCTAGAGATGACCCCTCAGGATGCGCTGGTGCTCAAATATGTGAGCGAGGTGGGGGGCTTGATCACGTTGGCGCTAC
>DAOTYL010000190.1:0-2127 GCA_034434955.1 Anaerolineae bacterium
CAGCACCAGTCCGGTGGCAATAAGGATCAAGCCGAGCCAGCTCAGCAAGCGGGCTATGCGGCGGGTGGGAGGATCGATGCTCATCACAGGTTTTGTCTCTTTACGAAGCAGAGGGGCACGGTGCGTTGTGCCCCTCTGATTTTATCCTTCCGGCTCAAGCGTAGCAGTCGGCTCTGGGCTAGGTTCGGGGGTGGCCGTTGGCTCCACAAGCGGTGGGTTGTTCAGCAGGTCAATGAGCTGATCGATGATGTAGGAGGGGAGGAGGTAAACTTCGGCAGCCAGCCCCACATCCTCCGTCAAGCGAGCATAGTATCCCGTACGGGTGGGATTCGGCGAGCCGACGTAAAAAGTGTACTCTTCGCCACTAGTGACACGGAAGCTTATAGTGTAATGGACATTATCCAGTCCATAGGGGGCTAACGCCTCCACCTCGCTGAGGATGCGGCTGGGGGTAAGGCTGGGCAGTGCTGCCAGCACCCCCCGCAGCCGAGCGCTGTCCACCACCAAAGCGGGGTCTGTCTCCGCCGGCGATTCCTCTATTACCCATGTCTCGCCGTCCTCGCTGCTCGCAGCGAATACCCCACCCGTTTCGTTGTCGGTGATGCGAATGGCGATCGCCGCCTCATCCTGTGCCTCCGGGAAGAGCGGCTCAAGTCCGGCAGGTGGTGTAGCGGTTTCCCGCCCGCGGCTGAAGTCCACCCGCTGCGAGATGATGATCAGCGCAGCAGCCAGCAACAAAAAGACAGCACCGGCGATCAAACGGTTGCGCGTTTGCATAACCGGCATCTCCTTACCTGTCCATTAGAGCTTACGCCTGCGCGCCGTCCAGACGCCAAAACCGGCCACCAGCACCACCAAGGGGACAAGGCAGCTGACGCTGATGATCACCAGCCCCAGCCCCACCGTCCCGAAGGGACGGTCCAACGTGCGCATGTCAAAGGTGGGGGGCGGTAGCTCCACACTCTCTTCCACCTTGCTCAGCCAGTTCGCTGCGTTGAGGAAGAATTCGGTGTTGCCGTAGGTGGTGCGCTGCAACGCATCGTTAGAGGCGAAATCGGCATCGCCCACCACGACCAACCGTGCGCCGGTGGCCGCGTTCTCGGCGCTGGCAGCTACGACCAACGGGCCAGGGTTGTCCTTTTCGTCAAAGCCGAGCTGACCGGTAGCGTAGGGATTGGTCGTCTCACCCCAGCTCAGCACCTGATCGGAGGTGGAAAAGGTCGACATCAGCGCCGTTTGGGTGATGCCGCCTACGCTGCCCACAAGTTCGATGCTACGCGCCAGTGAGAGGAAGACAGGACGACCGCCCTCAATCAGCGGGGTGGTGATAGGCGAGAACCGATCGTAGTTATAGATCACCGGCGTCAACTCACCCAGCTCGCTGGTCAGGTCCACCACCAGATCATCGCGCACACGCAGCGCGAAGTTGGTCTGCAGGAACATGAGCAGGGCATCGGTCGCCGTGTGGCCGGTGATCTCTTTGAGCGACTGCCCTTGCGCCACATCCCAGATAAACACCTTGCCGTCGCGGCTGCCGGATACCAAGCGTGTGCCATCGGGAGAGAAGTCCAGGTCCCAGATGATGTCACTGTGGCCACTTAACACCGTATCGGCGCTTGAGGCGGTCGCATCCGCTGCACGGATGTGGATGGTGCCGTCTATCAAGGCGTAGGCAGTGCTCCCGTCAGCGGCGATGGCGATGCCCGTCAATCCCACGTTGGGGTAACGGGGGACAGTGCTGCCCTCGCCGCTAGCGAGGTCTATAGTGCCCTCCGTTCCGTCCACAGCGACGCTGTGCAACACAGCCCCATCGGGGGAGAAGGCGATACCGAGCACCGGATTGGTGTGTAGCCGTTGGCTGACGATCTCCTCACCCGTTGCGGCGTCCCACACAAAGATGGGGCCTTCACCACCACTGCTGCGTCCCCCTGCGGCGGCAATCAGGCGACTATCGGGAGAGAAGGCCAACGCCAGCAAGGGGGACGGCGTGGCAAGCGGCGAGTAGCCCAGTGGCTCAAGTGTCGCAGCATCCCATACGTTGACTACCTGATCCTCACCCACGCTGGCGATCAAGCGTCCATCGGGAGAGAAGGCAACGCGCCGCACCAGTTCGGTCGTGCCCTCCAA
>DAOTYL010000191.1:0-15771 GCA_034434955.1 Anaerolineae bacterium
GCGCACCGTTGAGTGGCACGAGGGCAAAGTCAGGATGATCGATCAGCGCCGGCTCCCCTGGGAACTGGTGTTGGTGGAGTATGACAACTACGCTGATGTGGCACAGGCGATCAGCGAGATGGTTGTGCGCGGCGCACCTGCTATTGGAGCAGCAGCGGCATTCGGCATGGCGCTGGCCGCTCGCCAGTTCGACGCAGCCAACCGCCAAGAGCTGGTACGCTATTTAGAAGAGGCTGCGGAGTTCCTCAAACAAGCCCGCCCGACCGCCGTCAACCTAGCCTGGGCGGTTAACCGCATGATGCGCGTGGCCCACAATCCCCTATGGCAGCGCGTTGAGGACATCCGCCGCGAGCTACTGCACATGGCGCAGCGCATTGCCGATGAGGACGTCGCCGTCAACAAGCGCATGGCGGCCTTTGGTGCGGAGCTGATCCGTGACGGCGATACCATCCTGCACCACTGCAATACCGGCGCACTGGCAACGGTGGATTGGGGCACTGCCCTGGGCGTGATCCGTATGGCCCACGAGCAGGGCAAGCGCATCCACGTCTTGCTGGACGAGACACGCCCTCGTTTGCAAGGGGCGCGGCTTTCGGCCTGGGAGCTTAAGCAGCTGGGCATCCCCTTCGAGATCATTGTAGACAGCGCAGCAGGGCACTTCATGCGCAGCGGGCGCGTGGACATCGTGCTGGTCGGCTCAGATCGCACCGCCGCCAACGGAGACGTGGCCAACAAGATCGGCACGTATCATCTGGCCGTGCTGGCCAAAGAGAACGGCATCCCCTTCTATCCGGTGGTCCCCACCTCCACCATTGACCTAAGCCTAAAAAGCGGCGACGAAATCCCCATTGAGGAGCGCCCGGCGGACGAGGTACGCGCACCCTATGGGAATCCCCTCATTCCTGACGACTACCCTGTGCGCAATCCGGCTTTTGACGTGACGCCCCACCGCTACGTTACGGGCATCATCACCGAGAACGGCATCGCCTATCCGCCATTTGAGATTTCATTGCGCCGCCTTGTAGAGGGTGCGCCGGCATACGACACCCAGATCGAAGCGGCTTCCAAACCTGAAGATGAGCAAGTCGCCCCCTCAAGTGGACAGCTCTCCATGTTCGGCGACCTGTGAGTAGAGGGCACACACGGGTGGACGCTCAGCAAGCGTTGTGGTTAAGCGGCCTGATCCTGCAGGCCCTAGCCGAGATGGAACATTCCCCGGGCTTAACTATCGAGGTGGCCGGGGATGAGCGCCTTTGGACCCAGCTTCTGCCTGAAGAATCCGAGGAGGGAGGGAGGCTAGCCGGCTTCGTCATCAATTTCCCCTACCGCGGTCACTCAGGCGACCCGCTGCAAACTATGCACGAGATCGCCCTGAAACCCCCGCCCGGCACACGCACCATCATCTGGGAGGACAATGGGTATGCACGCCTCTGGCTGCGCCCCGATGTGCCGCTCGTCGGGCTGGCGCATTTCGTAGGGGATGTGCTGGAGCGGATTGTCGGCGCCCCGCAGAATGCTGAACTGGCCGTGCGCATCGAATATGGGTACTGAGATATCGGCACGTTGGGGTTCCTGGGCCTTGGTTTGCACCCCTTGCTAAATGCGCCCATTTGCGCTATTACCAATGCAGCAAAGAAGCAGCGTCGGCTGAGCTATCCACCAGAGGGAGCAATGAAGGGCTGTCCGCCGAGCACCGCTGGCCATGTTCGCTATCAGCCGACTGCCCTATAAATGCCCAAAGGGGTATTTTAGACATGGCCATTCAGGTTGCACCTGCCACGAGCGAACAAACGGAGGATTCCGCCGAACCTCCAGACCCTCCAGGCCCGGGCCTCGTCCTCTTGATCTACAGCGTGGTCGAAGCGCTGAAGCGGGGTGAGGCGAGCGATCTGGTCACCGATCTGGAAACGCTCAGCATTGCCCGCTCTGTAGCACACGCCCTGCGTTCAAGCGGCTATCGGTTGAAAGTGGCGCCGATCCGCTGTGAGGACGATCTGCTCGCCACAGTCTCCGGCCTTGATCCCCAAGTGACCCTGATCTTCAACCTATGTGAGGCACTGGGCGGCACTACAGATGGCGAATCGCGTGTGCCGCGTGTGTTAGAGGAGCTCGGTTTCCACTATGGCGGCGGCTCACCCCCGAACCTAGATACCTGCCGCGACAAGGCCTATACCAAGGCCTTGCTCCTTGAACGTGGAGTGCCCACTGCGCCGTATCAGGTTTTCCAAGCACCAGATGAGCGCATCGAAGTCCCACTGCCGGCCATCATCAAGCCGGTAGCCGAGGATTGCAGCGTGGGCATCACCCGCGAGGCAGTTGTCACTGACCCTCTATCGCTGAGGCGGCGCGTGGCCTACATCCTGAACACCTATAAACAGCCTGCCCTTGCCGAGATGTTCCTCGATGGGCGCGAATTCAACGTCAGCCTATGGGGCAACGCCAACGCCGTCCATGTGTTGGGGATCGGTGAGAGCCTGTACCCCCCGTGCGATCAAACCCTGCGTGTGATGAATTTCAGCGCCAAGTGGGACCCCGCCTCGCCCGAATATCAATACTTCAGGACACGCTGCCCCGCACGCCTCGATCCGCAGATGGAGGCAACCATCCGCGACATGGCGCTCAAGGCCTACCTGACCACTGGTTGCCGCGATTATGCGCGTGTGGACCTACGCGAGAAGGATGGGCAAATCTACGTACTGGAGGTTAACCCGAATCCATGCCTGGCCACAGATGGAGGATTCGCCAAGGCTGCCCGCGCCGCCGGCTATAGCTACGCGCAGATGATCCACCAGATCGTGCGCTGGGCATGGCGGCGTCGGTAGATCATCATGACATCTGTCGCTATTTCCACCACATTCCAGATCGAACCCACCTGCACTGGAGATGCGGAGGCCATCCTGACCATCGCCCGCAGCGCAGGCGTATTCAACGCCGAGGAAATCGCCGCCGTAGATGAGCTCCTGCACGCCTATCTTGTGCAGGGCGCAGAGGCAAGCGGTTATCATTTCCTTTCCTGCCGTGCCAATGGGCACGTGCTGGGCTTTGCCTGTTACGGGCCGCGTCCTCTCACACACGGCACCTATGATCTCTATTGGATCGCCACCGACAAAGCCGCCGGACGTCAGGGGATCGGCGGAGCACTGCTCCAGCGCGTTACAGAGGAGGTGCAGAGGTTGGGCGGGCAGATGCTTATCATTGAGACATCGGGGTTGCCTCAGTACGAGCCTGCCCGCCGCTTCTACGAGTCACATGGATGCACCCGCGCAGCGGTAATTGCCGATTTCTACGCCCCTGGCGACGATCTGGTGATTTACATTCGGCATCTGTAACCCAATCTCCCCTTCTCTCCCTGCGATCTGTTGCGCACAGCAGGTTGATGCGGATAAACTATGCCCGTCCATATGCGCCCACCGGGCAAAACTCCCCTCTCATAGGGCTAAACTTATGAAGATCGCCATCACTGGCTCAATTGCCTACGACTACATCATGCACTATCCGGGCGAGTTCAAAGAGATGCTGATCGCGGAAAGCCTCGACCATATCAGCGTCAGCTTCCTTGTGGACGACATGACGCGCCATCATGGGGGTGTGGCGCCGAACATCGCCTATACGCTGGCCCTGCTGGGCGAGCGCCCTGTGCTGGTCGGCACGGCGGGGGCGGATTTCGCCGAGTATCGCACCCGTTTAGAGGAAGTAGGGGTCGATACCAGCGGCACACGGGTTTATGCGGATTGCTTTACCGCTTCCTTCTTCGTGGCGACAGATAAGGCCTATAACCAAATCGCTATGTTCTACAGCGGCGCGATGGCCCGCGCCCGCGACCTAACGCTGGCAGAGGCCGTGCCCGGAGTGCCTGATCTAGTGGTCATCTCACCGAATGACCCTCAGGCCATGCATAACCTAATCGCTGAGTGCAAGGCGCGCGGCATTCCCTATCTCTACGATCCCAGCCAGCAGGTCGCCCGTGTAGACGGCGCAGCGCTGGCGGAAGGTGTGGAGGGAGCGTACCTCCTGGTCCTCAATGAGTATGAATACGAGGCTCTGCGCCGCAAAACCGGCTTCACCCACGACGACCTGCTGCGGAAAGCGAATGTGGTGATCGTCACACGCGGCGTTAACGGCAGCGACATCTACACGCAGGATGCCACCTATCACATCCCCATCGTCCCCACCGAGGCGATCAAGGACCCGACCGGCGTCGGCGATGGGTTCCGCGCCGGATTGCTGAAGGGACTGGCTGCCGGCTGGCCCTGGGAAATCAGTGGGCGCGTAGGGGCGCTAGCTGCCACCTATGTGCTGGAACAAGTGGGGACACAGAATCATCACTACACCCGCGCCGAGTTCGTCTCCCGCTTCCGCCAGCACTTTGACGACGGCGGCCTGCTGAACGCTATGCTGGACTGACGGCGGAGAACAGCCGCGTTATAATTTCCTCATGCGTACTCCGCACCATCAATCGCCTTTGAGGAGCACACATGGCCATTGACTTTGACATCAAAGACCCCAGCCTTGCCGAAGGCGGGCGTTATAAGATCGAGTGGGCGGCGCGGGAGATGCCCGTCCTGCGGTTGATCCGCGAGCGCTTCGCCAAGGAGCGCCCCCTCGACGGCGTGCGCATCTCGGCCTGCCTGCATGTTACCGCCGAAACGGCCAATTTGGCTCATACGCTCCAACTGGGCGGCGCCGATGTCGTGCTGACGGCTTCCAACCCCCTCAGTACACAGGATGATGTGGCGGCCAGCCTCGTGGTGCACTACGAGATTCCCGTCTACGCCATCAAGGGCGAGGACGAGAAGACCTACTATCAACACATTGAGGCTGCATTGGCCCATCACCCCCATCTGACGATGGACGACGGCGCCGATCTGGTCAGCGAACTGCACAAGGGCCACGCCGACCTTGCCGCGAACGTCATCGGCGGCACCGAGGAGACTACCACCGGTGTGATCCGCCTGCGGGCGATGGCCCGCGAGGGTGCGCTCAAGTTCCCCGTGCTGGCCGTTAACGACTCCATGACCAAGCATCTCTTTGACAACCGCTACGGAACAGGCCAAAGCACCATTGATGGCATCATCCGCGCCACCAATATCCTGCTGGCAGGCAAGACGTTCGTCGTGGCGGGTTATGGCTGGTGCAGTCGTGGCATCGCTATGCGGGCGCGGGGCATGGGCGCCAACGTGATCGTCACCGAGGTCAACCCGCTCAAGGCGCTGGAGGCAGTGATGGACGGCTTCCGCGTTATGCCTATGATCGAGGCAGCGCCACTGGGGGATATTTTCGTAACCGCCACCGGCGATATCAACGTCATTGACGCCCACCATATGGAGGCCATGAAAGACGGTGCCATCGTGTGCAACTCCGGCCACTTCAACGTAGAGATCAACCTCAAGGCGCTGGCCGAGATCGCGGTAGGCCCACCGCAGCGCGTGCGCCCCTTTGTGGAGCAGTACACACTCAAGAACGGGCGGCGCATCAACGTGCTGGCCGAAGGGCGGCTGGTGAACCTCGCTGCCGCCGAAGGCCACCCGGCCAGCGTGATGGACATGAGCTTCGCCAACCAGGCCCTGGGGGCGGAGTTCATGTTGCGCAACGCCGAGAAACTGGAGAAAAAGGTCTACACCATCCCCGAAGAGATAGACATGCAGATCGCCCGCCTAAAGCTGGAAGCGATGGGCGTGCATATCGACGTCCTCACGCCCGAACAGGAAGCCTACTTAAGCCAGTGGGAAGAGGGCACATAAGCATCCGATAGGCAAGCAAAGGGGCCGCCTATTGTGCAGGCGGCCTCTCTTTTCTGCGCAGCGGGTATGATTGCCGCCCTTCAGGGCATACGGTATACTGGCCCGTGCAACCTCAGTACTAGCAAGTGGCTTCGGGAGATCCATGAAAGCTCTGGTCACCGGCGTAGGTGGCTTTGTGGGCACTCACCTGGCCCGCCACCTGCTGGAACAGCCCGATACAATCGTCATCGGCACCACTTTCCTTCCCGCTGATGAACATACCGATCTGGCGCAGGCCGGTGCCCGCCTGCAGCGTATCGACCTGACGGACGCAGAGGCCGTCCATCGGCTGTTGCGCGATGAGCGCCCCGATCAGATTTATCACCTTGCGGCGCAGAGCTTCGTCCCCGAATCGTTCGAGAACCCCTGGGAGACGTTGCGCAACAACATCCAGAGTCAACTGAACATCCTGCACAGCATGGTGAAGCTCGATCTAGATGCGCGGGTGCTCGTGGTCAGCTCCGGTGAAATCTATGGGCCGGTTTCGCCTCAGGATATCCCTATTGACGAAGAACAGCCGCTACGGCCCACCAGCCCCTATAGCGTCAGCAAGGTGGCTCAGGACATGCTGGGCCTTCAGTATTATCTCAGCCACAACGTTGCGGCGATCCGCGTGCGCCCCTTCAATCAGATCGGCCCCGGCCAGAGCAAGCGCTTCGTTGTCCCGGCCTTTGCCAGTCAGATCGCAGCAATTGAGGCGGGCCTACAAGAGCCCATCCTCTATGTCGGCAATCTGGAAGCCCGCCGCGACTTCACCGACGTGCGCGATATGGTGCGCGCTTATCGGTTAGTGATGGCCCTGGGCGAGCCGGGGGAGGTGTACAACATCGGCACGGGGCAAGCGCACAGCATCCGTGAGGTGGTAGACTTCCTGTTGCTCCACACCGATGCGCCTATTGTCGTGCAGACTGACCCGGCACGTATGCGCCCTGTTGAGATTCCCATCATCGTCTGCAACCCGACCAAAGTCAAAGCGGCAACGGGTTGGGAACCTCTTTACCCCTTCGAGCAGACGCTGGTAGACGTGCTGAACGATTGGCGCCGCCAAGTCCGTGAGCGCACGAATTGACACCCGCTACATCATCCTTTGGAGAGGGTTTTATATGCCGAGAGCATTGATTACAGGTATCACAGGGCAGGACGGCTCTTATCTTGCCGAGTTCCTGCTCTCCAAGGGCTATGAGGTCATTGGGCTGGTGCGGCGCACCAGCACCGTCAACTTTGAGCGTATTGGCCACATTCAGGATAGACTGATCCTTGTTTCAGGCGACCTGCTTGACCAAACCTCGTTGACGCAGGTGTTGGACGAATACCGCCCCGATGAAGTCTACAATCTGGCCGCGCAGAGCTTCGTGCAGACCTCGTGGCAGCAACCCGTCTTCACCGGCGAGGTCACAGCGCTAGGGGTGACGCGCCTGCTGGATGCCATCCGCACGGTAGACCCCAAAATTCGCATGTATCAGGCTTCCAGCTCAGAGATGTTTGGCAAGGCACGCGAGGTGCCACAGAAGGAAACTACCCCCTTCTACCCGCGCAGCCCCTATGGAGTGGCGAAGGTCTACGGCCATTGGATCACCGTCAACTACCGCGAGAGCTATGGTCTGCACGCGACCAGCGGCATCCTATTCAATCACGAATCTCCGCGTCGCGGCTTGGAGTTCGTCACACGCAAAGTGACCGACGGCGCAGCCCGCATCAAATTAGGCCTTGCCGATAAGCTGGCGTTGGGCAACCTCGATGCCCGCCGCGACTGGGGTTTTGCCGGCGACTACGTCAGGGCCATGTGGATGATGCTTCAGCAGGAGCGAGCCGATGACTATGTTATCGCTACCGGCGTGACCCACTCTGTGCGCGATCTGTGCGAGATTGCCTTCGGTTACCTTGACCTTGACTGGCGTGATTATGTGGTGCAAGACCCACGCTTCATGCGCCCTGCCGAAGTGGACTTGCTGGTAGGCGATGCCAGCAAAGCGCGGGCAGTGTTGGGCTGGGAGCCAACCGTCACCTTTGAGGAACTGATCCACATGATGGTGGATGCAGACATCGCACGGCTGAAGAAGGCGGAGGGTATGCAGTGAGCGATATTCGGTTCGGCACCGATGGCTGGCGTGGCCGCATCGCTGAGGATTACACCTTTGACAACGTGCGCCGCTGCGCACAGGGCTTTGCCACCTATCTGCTAAAGCACGGTGGCGCCGAGAAAGGCGCCGTGATTGGCTATGACCAACGTTTTCACTCCGAAAACTTCGCCGCCGCCGCTGCCGAGGTGCTGGCAGCGAACGGTATCCGCGTGTGGCTCACCGATCGCGCTACTCCTACCCCTGTGATCTCTTATGCGGTAGTGCATAAGGGAGCAGCCGGCGCCATCAACATCACGGCCAGCCATAATCCTCCTACGGATAGCGGCTTCAAGGTGCGCGATGCCAATGGCGGGGCGATCGATCCTGCTGGCCTAAAGGAGATCGAGGCCCTCATTCCGGACATCTCCGGCGTCAAGCGCATGGCCCTCGCTCAAGCGCTGGAGGCCGGGTTGATCACCACTTTTGACGCTGCCACCCCTTATCTGGAGCACCTCGGCCATCTGATCGACGTACAACCCATTCGTGACGCAGGTCTGCACATCGTTGTGGAACCGATGTGGGGCAACGGCATCGGCTGGCTGCCACGCATCTTGAGCGGCGGCAGGACAACGATCACCGAGATTCACAACGTGCGCAACCCCATCTTCCCAGAGATGACGCGCCCTGAACCTATCCCCCCCAACGTGGATGTGGGTCTCCGGAAGACGGTTGAGCTGGGTGCAGATGTATGCATCATCTTCGACGGCGACGCCGACCGTGTGGGAGCGGGAACCGAGAACGGAGTTTTCATCAACCAGCTGCAGATGTATGCCCTGCTGGCGCTTTACCTGCTCGAGGTACGTGGGGAGCGTGGCCCCATTGTCAAAACACTCTCCACAACCACGATGCTCAACAAGCTGGGACGCCTCTACAACGTGCCCGTTTACGAGACCGGCGTAGGGTTCAAATACGTCGCACCCAAGATGCTTGAAACTGACGCTCTCATCGGCGGAGAGGAAAGCGGCGGCTTTGCCTTCCGGGGCAATGTGCCGGAGCGTGACGGTATCCTCGCCGGGTTGTATCTGCTGGATTTCATGGTGCAGAAGGGCCTGAAACCCTCTCAGCTGATTGACTACCTGTACAGCAAGGTGGGGCCGCACTTCTACAAGCGCATTGACACCCAACTAGAAAGTCCGACCCGCCGCGAGGAGATCCGTGCTCGCGTGGATGCTGCCTCCCCTGACCATATCGCCGGCTTCAAGGTAACAGGCATCAACCGCCTCGACGGGTACAAGTACGAACTGGAGGATGGCGGCTGGCTGCTGATCCGCTTTTCTGGCACCGAGCCACTGATCCGCACTTACTGCGAAACAACCCATGAGGACAAAGTGGATGCCATCTTGGAGGATGGACTACGCCTCGCCGGAATCCGGTGAAAGCGGCTGCCCAAGGCCCGCCGCGCAGCCAGATCGCTGGGCGCGGCGATTTTTGTACACAACGGAGGAAAATGGGGATCGCACTGGTTGATACACACTGCCATCTGGACTTTCACCTCTACGATGAGGATCGCGAGGCAGTGCTCCAGCGAGCATATGAAGCGGGTGTTACGCGCATTGTCATCCCCGCCTTGGATGTCACCTCGGCCCATGCCGCCATCGCTCTGGCCGAGCGCTACGAAGGTCTCTATGTAGCAGTTGGTTTTCACCCCAACGAGATCGGCCCCCACGCCGGGCCACCCGATCCCGCTTTGGCGGAGATACGGGCGCTGGCCGCTCATTCCAAAGTGGTCGCTATCGGCGAGATCGGCCTTGATTACCATTGGGATAAAACGCCCCCCGCCGTTCAACATCTCTGGCTGGAGCGCCAACTGGACCTCGCCGCCGAGTTAAGTTTGCCCGTGATTCTCCACAACCGCGAGGCCACCGCCGATATGCTGGCTGTGCTGGCAGCATGGTATGGGCACGGGCTACCCTCGGCGCTTGAAGGGCGTGCGGGGGTGTTGCACTCCTTCTCGGCCACATGGGTAGATGCGGAGGTAGCACTGGGGCTGGGCTTCTACATCGGCATCACCGGTCCCATTACCTTCAAGAAAGCCGACGAACTGCGCGAGGTGGCGGCGAAAGTGCCTGCCGAGCGCCTGCTCGTCGAAACCGACGGGCCGTTTCTGGCTCCCCACCCCCACCGCGGCGAGCGCAACGAGCCGGCCTACGTGCGCCTCATCGCCGCGAAGCTGGCCGAGGTGCGTGGCGCCCCCCTGGAAGAGGTGGCCACCCAGACAACGCGGAATGCAGCAACCCTCTTCGCATGGGAGTAACCACCCGCAGGCGTTATAATCGCCCTCCGATAAGGCCCTCTTTATGAAGGGTGAGATGAGCGACCCAATGCCCGATCTCTCCATCGTGATCGTGAGCTGGAACGTGCGCGATCTCCTGCATGCTTGTCTGGAGTCCATCCGCACCACCGCGCCTCCCGATCTCGCTCTCGAGGTCATCGTTGTAGATAACGGCTCAACAGATGGCACCGCTGAGATGCTGCGCCGATCCTTTCCCTGGGTGCAGCTGATCGAGGCGGGGCGCAACCTCGGCTTCTCCGGCGGAAACAACCTCGGCCTGACGGTCAGCGCCGGGCGCTACGTGCTTCTCCTCAACCCCGATACGCTCATCCTTGACGACGCCCTGCCCACGATGCTCGCCTACATGGAGGCCCATCCAGAGGTCGGGGCATTGGGACCGCAGCTACTGAATGAGGACGGCACGGTGCAGTCCTCACGGCGGCGCTTCCCCACTATATGGACAGCGGTTTTTGAGAGCACATGGCTACAGCCCATCGCTCCTCGGCACATATTAGACCACTACTACATGCGCGACCATGCTGACGATGAAAGCGTTGAGGTCGACTGGGTGCAAGGAGCAGCGCTGCTGGTGCGCCGCGAAGCAATCACTCAGATAGGCGGCTTTGATGAGGGCTTCTTCATGTATTCTGAGGAACTGGACTGGCAAAAGCGCCTCAAGGCAGCGGGATGGCGGATCGTCTACTACCCCGAAGCGCAGATCGTGCACTATGGCGGCAAAAGCAGCGAACAGGTCATCGCCCAGCGGCATATATACTTTCAGAGCAGCAAGGTACGCTATTTCCGCAAGCATCATGGTTGGACAGCAGGCATCATCGTCCGTACCGTCCTGCTGGCTAATTATGGATGGCAGCTGGGGTTAGAAGCAGCCAAGTGGTTGGTAGGCCACAAACGTCCCCTGCGTCTCGAGCGTATGCGCGCCTATTGGGCTGTTCTGCGTTCCGGCCTGAAGGGAGCCTGATCCGTGCGTATCGGCATGGTCACAGGCGAATACCCGCCGATGGAGGGCGGCGTGGGCGCCTTCACCCGCGAAGTGGCGCGGGCGATGGTCGCCCTGGGACATACGGTGCATGTCTTCACCCGCGCCGAGGCACACGGTGCAGACGAAGATGGTATTGTTGTTGCTGCGCAGGTGGCAGGTCGCTGGGGATGGCGCACCATCGGCGCGATCCGCAATTGGGCGCATGCTCACCGCTTGGAGGTGGTCAACATCCAGTTTCAGACCGCGGCCTATAACATGCATCCGGCCATCCACTGGTTGCCTAGCCGCCTCCGCGAGGTGCCTATTGTGGTCACCTTCCACGACCTGCGTGTGCCGTATCTTTTTCCCAAGGCCGGGCCGCTGCGTCGCTGGATCG
This sequence comes from Anaerolineae bacterium, assembly GCA_034434955.1. Classification (GTDB taxonomy): domain Bacteria; phylum Chloroflexota; class Anaerolineae; order Aggregatilineales; family UBA3940; genus DAOTYL01. The sequence goes on from DAOTYL010000191.1 coordinate 11,549, forward strand.
TCCGCAAGCTAGCCGCCGACGCCGATGGCGTCATCGCCACCGACCGCGCCGATGAGGCTATCCTGCGCAACGAGTGGCACATCCCACATGTATGCTGGGTGCCTATCGGTAGCAACGTTGCCGCATCGTTGCCCGCCGACTACAACCGCTCGGCGTGGCGGGCTACACTAGGTGTTGCGCCGGATGATCTCCTCATCAGCTACTTCGGCTTTCTCAACGAATCAAAGGGCGGGCTGGTGTTAGTAGAGGCATTAGCGCGGTTGGTGCAACAGGGCATTCCGGCGCGGCTGGTGATGATCGGTGGGCGGGCCGGGGCCAGTGACCCCACCAATTGGGCCTACGGTGAGCGTGTGGATGCCTTTATCGCCCAACAGGGGCTGGCCGACCGCGTGCACTGGACGGGCTTTGTGGATGACCAAACCGTCAGCGCCTACTTCTACGCCAGCGACCTCACCGCCTTGCCCTATCTAGACGGCGTCTCACTGCGGCGCGGAACGCTGATGGCAGCGCTGGCGCATGGCCGTGCCATCGTGACTACCACCCCGCAATCCGCAGCCCCCGAATTGGATGGCGTGGTAGAAACCGTCCCTGCGGGCGACGCAGCTGCCCTCGCCGGGGCCATCCTGCGCCTATGGCGCGATGCCGATCGACGTCGCACCCTTGAAGCGGCGGCGTTGAAAGCCTCCCGTCACTTCGGTTGGGAGAGCATCGCTCGGCGCACGCTGGATTTCTACGCCACTTTCGTGGAGGGCCGATGATCTGGCTCCATCGGATAGAGGATTGGCTTGTCACAAAGCCGCGCCGCGCCGATCTGGCCGCCGTTCTGATGCTGACCGTTCTCTGGATGTTCTATTTCTGGCGGGCGCTCACGCCGAACGTAGCGGATCAAGTCTCTTATCCCACCGGTGATTTCTCCGGCCAGTTTCTGGCTTTTGGAGCCTATCAGGCGCGGCGTTTGCTTGCCGGCGAGATTCCTCTCTGGAATCCCTACAACTACGCAGGTCACCCCTTTCTTGCCGATACACAAGCAGCGGTGTTCTATCCGCCACGCCTTGCGACGATCTTCATTAGCCACTTCACAGGCGGCTGGACCTATACCGCGCTCCAAGCCGAGGCGGTCGCCCATTACTGGTTGGCTGCACTGTGGATGTACCTGTTCGTACGGACGATCACCCGTTCGCGGGTGGCAGGGTTGGTTAGTGCGCTTACACTCACCTACGGCGGCTACCTAACCGGCTATCCGCCACTCCAGCTTGCCATCCTAGAAGCAGGCATCTGGCTGCCGCTCAGCCTGCTGGCGGTGCATCGCGCCTTGGCAGGGGGATATTGGCACATAGGTTGGCTGGCGATCAGCGCACTAGGCCTGGGCCTCAGCTTGCTGGCAGGTCACCCGCAGACAACGCTTTTCTTTACCTACGTGCTCATTGCCTATCTCATCCACCGCGCGGCGCAGCAGCACATCGGCTGGCTGTCCACTTCGATCGCACTGGTCGGTACATTGGGGCTGGGCTACGGGTTGGCCGCTGTGCAGCTCCTCCCCGGCCTTGAATATATGCGCCTAACTGTTCGCGCTGACCTCGGGTTTGAGGCGTTAGCAGGTGGTTTTCCCTTTGGTGACCTGATCTCACTGGTGATCCCCAATGTGGTGACGCTGTGGTCGCCCTTGTACAGCGGTATCGCGGCGCTGGCGCTCGCAGGCGTGGCGATCTGGCGCGGGCGCGAGTCGGCGCGCTTCTGGGGCATTGTCGCGCTGACTGCGCTGGTGCTCTCCTTCGGTGGGGAAACGGTGCTCTATCGGCTGACGTACCTCATTGCGCCGGGCTTCTCATGGTTCCGAGGACAGGAGCGGGCTGCTTATGTGATCGCACATAGCGTAGCCATTCTCGCTGGGCTGGGGACGGCCACCCTGCGCGAAGGTGGTTTTGAGGGACGCTCACTGAGCCGAGTGCTGGGCATTGCGACGCTTACAGCGTGGGCTTTTGCGTTGGAAGCCTTCGTTGTTAGCCGTATTGCCGATACCGAGACGGCCTCCCAACTGCACCATGCCGCCTTCTTCCTCGCCGTGCTCGTGACGCTGACATGGCTCATCATAGGGCGCAGCGCCCAAGCCGCCGCGCAGCCTTGGTGGGCCGCTGCGATCGCAGCGCTGGTGGTCTTCGATCTCTTCAGCCTAACATGGAAAACCAACTGGGAGCCTATTCCGGCGCGGGAGCGCGTGCTGTACAACGAAAGGCTGGTTGCCGTCGTTCAGCAAGATAGGGGCCTTTTCCGTGTGGATGGACGGTTAGGCTTGGGCGGCAACTACGGCACGATGCTGGGCATCCAAGATATACGTGGTATCAGTCCACTGCGTCTGAACACCCTAGAGCGCTATTTGACCCGCCTACCTCAATTCCGCCTGCACCAGATTCTGGCCGTCAAATACGTCTTCACAGACTGGACGCAGCTAGAGGTCCCTAGCACAATAGTGGCTTCCGCCCCAGAAGGCTACGTGACAGCCAACTTGCATCGGCTTGACACCCCTCTACCCCGCGCTTGGATGGCCTACTACGTGATGGCCTCGCCGGATGAGGCACAGCAACTGGGTTGGCTGGCCGACCCCAGCTTTGACCCCCGTACTACAGTGACGCTGGCCCAAGAGCCAAACCTTGACCTCCCCGCCGAGCTGCCGCAGGGAGCCCGCGTCGCTGTCGAGGAGTACCGGCCGGAACGCATCACGCTGCATGTCGAGACGCCCGCTGATGGTATTCTCGTGCTCAGTGAGTGGGACTACCCGGGCTGGCAGGCTACGGTGGATGGTCAGCCTGCCGAAATCCTGCGGGTAGATGCCGGATTGCGTGGGTTGGCGCTCAAGGCAGGCCGCCACGAAGTCATCTTCATCTATCGGCCGCTCACTTTTTCCATAGGGATTGCTATCAGCGCGGTGGTGTTGGGACTGCTTGCCGCCGGGATAGCGCTCGGTTGGCAGCAAGGACGGAGGGCACAGCCATGATCAAGCGATACCCGTTCCAACACCTCATCGCACAGGTCGATCGGCGTATCGCAGCGTTAGCCATAGGGGCCTCCCTGGCGCTCATGGGAGCATTGTTAGGTTTGGCACTCGCTTTCCTCGGTCCCCTCTACACTGCTGCGCTGCTTGTGGCGCTGGCAGGCGGCATCTGGATGCTGGCCGGACTGGAGAACGCGCTGTGGAGCGTGGTGGCGATCATCGCCATCCTGCCTTATGCCACACTACCCTTCAAGATCGTGGTTACTCCCACTTTCTTGGATATTGCACTGGGGGCATTTTTCTTCCTCTACATCGGCGAATGGATGACTGGCGAGCGCCGCCGCTTGACGACCACACCGGTCCATGCGTTGGTGGTGCTATTTATGGCGCTCAGCGTGTTCAGTTTTGTAGCCGGATTGCGCTACGCCGGCCCGACTTCCGCATCCGTGCGCCACTTCGCCGAACTGTTGCTGAGCATCGCCTTTGCGCTCGTGCTTGTGGACGTGCTGAAAGACTTTGCCCAGCTGCGCCGCTTTGTGCGCGTTGTGATGCTGATAGGCACTGCTGCTGCGCTGATCGCCATTGCGTTGTGGCTGCTGCCAGATAGCACCGCCGAGGGCATCCTGCGCCGTCTGAGCGTGATCGGCTACCCTGACTCCGGCATCATCCGCTATGTGGAAGAGAATCCCGATCTGCCGGAACGCGCCATCGGCACGACGGCTGACCCCAACGCGCTGGGCGGCCTGCTGGTGATGATAGCCGCGCTCATCACGCCGCAAGCCATCAGCCGCTCGCCGATCCTGTTTGGCAAGCGCTGGCCCGCCGTACTGATGGTGGGAGTGCTGGCCGTTGCGCTGGTGCTCACTTTCTCGCGCGGCTCCATGCTGGCCTTTGCGATAGCGTTGGTCTTCATCGCAACGATCCGCAGCCGTAAGATGCTGCTGATACTCCTCGCCGCCGCTGCACTATTCCTTGTATTGCCCTGGACACAGTTCTACGTCACGCGGCTTGTAGAGGGCTTTCAGGGTGCTGATCTGGCCACCCAGATGCGCTTTGGGGAGTACAAGGACGCTCTGCGGTTGATCTCGCGTTATCCCCTGCTGGGTGTGGGGTTCACCGGAACGCCTGACATCGACCTTTATCTAGGAGTAGCCAACGTTTACCTCACCATCGCCTCAAATATGGGCCTGCTGGGGTTGAGTGCCTTCCTACTGCTTATAGGAGCAGTCTTTGC
>DAOTYL010000192.1:0-8277 GCA_034434955.1 Anaerolineae bacterium
CGCGATGCAGGTGCGCGTATTATCCGCAATCACCGCATTATCCACGAGGGAACGGTAGCGTCGCTCAAACGCTTTCAGGAGGACGTGCGCGAGGTGCGTGCCGGATTTGAGTGCGGCATTAGCATATCCGGCTTTGACGATTATCAGGTAGGTGACGTGATCCAGTTCACCGTCAAGGAGCGTGTTCGCTGATCGCCATTTGAGTGAGCAGATGGAGACAGGCTTGAAAGATGGCCAAAACGAAATCGCAGGGGCGGGTGGCCGGGCGCATTCAACTCATCCTCAGCGAGCTGCTGCAGGCGGAAGTCAAAGACCCCCGTCTGGACGGCGTGACCGTGTTGGACGTAGAGATTGACCGCGAGTTTATGGTCGCCACCATCTACGTCTCGGCGCTGGGCGGCGAGGAGGTGCGCGATGAAGTCATGCGTGGGCTGGCTTCGGCCAGCGGCTTCCTGCGCCGCGAAGTCGCCAGCCGCATGCGGCTGCGCCATGCACCGGAATTACGCTTTGTGTGGGACGAAACAGCGGCGCGGGCAGCACGCATTGAGAGCCTGCTCAACTCGCTGAACATCCCGCCTGAGCCGGAAGAGATGGAAGCGGCTGATGACAGCGATGACCCCGCTGAGTGAGATCATCGCGCGGCTGCGGGCTGCGCAACGTATTGCATTGGCTACCCATCTAGACCCGGACGCCGATGCTATCGGCTCGACGTTGGGATTGGCGCTTGCCCTGCGGGCATGGGGCAAGCAAGTAGCAGCCCTGTGTGATGACGCGGTTCCCGCAGAACTACGCTTCCTACCGGAGGCGCACCTCTTTATGGATCACCTGCCTGAGGGCTTCACCCCCGACCTGCTGATCGCGCTGGACTCGAGCGACACCGAACGTCTGGGCCGCGTCGCCGCGCCGCTATTGGCGGCGGGCCTGCCCGTGATCAACATAGACCACCACGCCACCAACGTGCATTTCGGCACGCTTAATCTGGTTGAGACGGCCTGTGCAGCGACCGCCGAGTTGGTGCTGAGCGTGATCGAGGCGCTGGGTGTGGCGCTCACCCCCCAGATCGCCACCTGTCTGATGGCCGGCGTGGTGGGCGATACGCGCAGCTTCTCCACCGCTCAGGTCACGCCGGCCACCCTGCGGGTGGCAGCGCGGTTGGTCGAGGCAGGAGCAGACCTCTTCGTCATCACCGAGCACGTCCTAAGCGCCACCAGCGTAGAGGCCCTGCGCCTGCTGGGGCAAGCCCTCAGCAGCTTGCACTTCGAAGATGGGGTAGTCTGGACGGCCATCCCCTACGACGCCGGCCGCCCTGCCAGCCCGGATAGCAACCCGCGACGCGGCATTGCCGGCCTGTTGCTCCAGGCCCGCGAGGCCGCTGTCTCCGCCGTGTTCACCGAGCAGGCCGATGGTCGTGTAGAGGTCAGTATGCGGGCGCGTCCCGGTTATGACGTAGCAGGGCTGGCGTTGGCGCTGGGCGGCGGAGGGCATCCGCTGGCAGCAGGCTGCACCCTAGAGGGGCCGCTTCAAGAGGCCATCCGCCGTGTGGTGGACAAACTGAAGGCTCAAGTGGCGGCGCGGGGCAGCCAGCAGAACGGTTAGTATGGCGGCGTTTGGACTGCTGAACGTCAACAAGCCGGTCGGCCCTACCTCGCACGATGTGGTGGATGCCGTGCGGCGCGGCACCGGCGAGCGTAAAGTTGGCCATGGGGGGACGCTCGATCCACTGGCGGGCGGCGTGTTGGTGCTGGCGCTGGGTTCGGCTACCCGCCTGCTGGAGTACCTGACGGCTTCCCCAAAGGAGTACCTCGCCACGCTGACATTGGGCCTTGTCACCGATACCGGCGATGCGGAGGGCGAGGTCATCGAGCAGCAGGCGCTGCCGCCCGACCTACGCCGTGAGGAAGTCGAGGCCGTACTGGACCGTTTCCGCGGTCCTATTGAACAGGTCCCGCCTGCCTATTCGGCGCTCAAAGTGAAGGGAAAGGCAGCCCACTACCGCACCCGCGCCGGAGAAACGCTCGAACTCGCCCCTCGTCAGGTGCTCATTGAGGAGCTGACCCTGTTGGATTTTGCCCCACCCTTGCTGACTGTGCGCGTGCGCTGCTCAGCAGGGACCTACATCCGCAGCCTAGCGCGGGATATAGGGGCAGCGTTGGGCTGTGGGGCCATGCTTTCCGCGCTGACGCGCACGGCCAGCGGGCATTTCCGGCTGGAGGATGCCGTGAGGTGGGAGGCGCTGCAGAACGCCTTTCTCGACGGCTCATGGCGGCGCTACTTGCTGCCCGCCGATGTGGCACTTGAAGGCACGCCGCGTGTGCTCCTAAATGAAGAGGCGCTGGGACGTGTGACACATGGCCAGCCTGTGCCCGCCCCCGAGGTCGCTACCGGTCTAGCGCGGGCTTATGCCCCTGATGGCCGCTTCGTGGCCGTGCTGGAGGGAGACCCCACACGTGGCATGTGGCTACCGCGCAAGGTCTTTATGCCAAACTGACGCTTCTTGCCCTTCTGCCACTCCTATCCTTGGTGCGGAAGGAACGCAAAAACTATGCGACACATCTACTCCCTCGCCGAAGCAAACCTCTCCCGCCCCTCTGTGGTCACCATCGGGGCATTTGACGGCGTCCATCGTGGTCACCAGTATTTGATCGGCAAACTGCTTGGACATGCCCGCACCACCGGACATATACCGGTGGTGCTGACCTTCTATCCGCACCCCCAAATGGTGTTGAAAGGCTTTGAGCCGGGTTTCTACCTCACCCTTCCGGAAGACAAGGCACGTTTGTTGGGCGATCTGGGCGTTGAGCTAGTGGTGACGCATCCTTTCAACGAGGAGGTGCGCCACATCCGCGCCGCTGACTTTGTAGATCGCCTGCTACGCCACCTGAACATGCGGGCGCTGTGGGTGGGCGAGGACTTCGCCATGGGGTATCAGCGCGAGGGCAACGTGGCGTTCCTCCAGCAACAAGGTAACGAGAAGGGCTTTGAGGTGCGCGTGGTAGACCTTATGGATGCGGGCGATGAGCGCGTCAGTAGCAGCCGCGTGCGCGAGGCCCTTCAACGCGGTGATGTGGCCGAGGCGACGCGTCTGCTGGGTCGCCCGCACTTCATCGGCGGGAAAGTGGTGGTTGGGGCGAGGCGGGGGCAGTCTATCGGCATTCCCACCGCTAATCTGGCCATTCCTCCGGAGTTGGTCATCCCAATGCGCGGCGTATACGCCGCCTGGGTGCCCATTGGTGGGCAAGATGTGCCCGCCGTGGTCAACATCGGCCTGCGTCCCACCTTTGAGGGCGATAGTCGCATCACGGTTGAGGCACATCTGCTGGATTTTTCGGGCGATCTCTACGGCCAACGGCTGGAGGTGCACTTCGTGGCCCGTCTGCGCGAGGAGCGCCGCTTTGAGAGCGTCGATGCGCTGGTAGCCCAGATTCGGCGCGATATGGAGGCCGGACGCGCAGCATTGGCTGCCTATAGAAGCGGCAGGGCGAGCTGATCAGGGCAGCCCCGTCGGCGGCGCAAGCGTGGGGGTAGCACCCGCCGGAGGTGTCGCCATGCCGAGCAACCAATCGCGCAGGGCGGCAGCAGCGGCGCGATTACGCCCATCTGCCGGGGCTGCGCCAAGATAGGCTTCCAGCGTGGCGAGCGCACCTTGTGTATCCCCCTGCCTGACCTGCGCCTGCGCCATACCGAAGAGCGCATCCACATAGGCGGGATTGAGCGCATAGGCGGCACGAAAATCTTCAATGGCGCGTTGCCAGCGTTCCAGATACAAGTAGGCCGTCGCCCGCAGGCCAAGCGCAGCGGCAGAATCGGGTTGATAAACCAGCGCAAGATTCGCCTCGCCCACCGCTGCATCATAATCTCCCTCGGTGAAGAGAGCCAGCCCCAGCCAGTAGTGCGCCTCTGCGTTGGTGGGATCGCGGATCAGGGCGGCATTAAGCGTGCGCCGTGCAGCAACGCTATCCCCTGAAACAAGATACAGCTCCGCCAGATCGATGCTGAGCGCCGTATCGCGCAGGCCCAGATCGTAGGCTTGCTCATAGTCGGCCAGCGCCCCCACGAGATCGCCCTGTGCGGCACGCACACGCCCGCGAGCGTAGTAGGCCTCGGCGTTGCTGGGGGCGATCGCCAGCGCCACGTTGAGGTCTATCTGCGCCAGCGTCAGATCGCCACTCGCTTCGTAAAGCAGTGCACGCCCGATATACGCCTCAACGCGCTGGGGCATCAGCAAAACGGCGCGGTTAAAATCCTCAAGCGCACGTGCGGCATCGCCCAGATCGCGGTAAAGATACGCCCGCGCCAGATACGTTTCGCCATAGTGGGGATCGAGCGCCTCCGCCTGTGCCAGATCGGCCAGCGCTGCCTCGCTATCCCCCCGCCGATGATAGAGGCGTGCCCGCGCCACATAAGCCGCCACAAGGTGAGGATCGAGGGCGAGCGCCAGCGCATAGTCGGAAAATGCGGCCTCGTCGTTGCCCAGCGCAGCCCAGGCCATCCCACGCCGACAGGCCGCCTCGGCATAAGTTGCATCGACGCGCAGCGCCAGCGAGTAGTCGTTGACGGCGCCCGCATAGTTGCCGTTCTCCATATTGCGGTTGCCGGCAGCGAGCATCCGTGCCGCCTCCGGATCAGGCGTATAGGTGGCAGAAGGTGAGGGCAACACCGTCGGCAGAGGAGCAAAGGTGCTATCGGGGGTTGGCAGCAATGGAGAGGCCGTCATATCCAACGGCGGGACGGTAGCCGTACTGGTAAGGGGCGTTGTGGGATCGCCTTCGGGTTGCGCCAGATCGCCTTCTGCGGCACAGGCCTGTAGCACGAGCAGCGTGGCCAGCAGCACTGCAAACCGTCGAGATGTCTCCCATGCCATCCTCGCAGCTTCCCCCATCGGCCTGAGCATAGCGCACTTTGCCCGATTTGACACAGAGCCACAAGCGCTTGCCCACCAGAAGAGGATCGAGTATGCTAGCAGCACCGTGTAGGTGTGCGGTGTCACTCATCCACTATCATGGGCATCCACTGCCCAGAAGAGGAGAGAGGCATGGCGAGCGAGGAGCTATCTTACCGCCGGAGCGTCTGGATCTCCAGCCTGATTGCACTGGCAGGTCTGGCGCTCTTCATCGGGCTGGCTGCCCTGATCCCACCGCCTACTAATCGCACCGGCGTGCTGCTGCTGGGCGCTTTTCTGGCGCTGATTCCGGCCCTCATTTGGTTGGCCCTCTTCTACCAGCAGGATCGTGCCGAACCAGAGCCGAAGCGGTTGGTGGTGCGTATGTTTGCCTTCGGAGCGCTGGCAGCGGCCGCGGCGGCGATCCCCCTCGCGGACCAATCGATCGGCCCATCCATCAATCAGTACCCCAACCCGATCGTGCGTCTGCTGTTCACCATTTTCAGCATCTCGCTAATGCAGGAAGTGCTTAAAGTGGCGATGGTGCGCTACGTGGTGCTGGGCACCAACGAGTTCGACCGCCATCCGGATGGCATCGTATATGGGATGGCTTCCGGGTTGGGCTTCGCTGCCATCCTCAACCTTGCCTTTGTGCTCCATTCAGGCGGCGTGCTCCCGCTGGCAGCGGCCATCCGCGCCGTAGATAACACCCTCATCCAAGGGGCGCTGGGCGCGGTGAGCGGCTACTACATTGGCCGCGTCAAGCTGGACGGGAAAAGCGTGGGTTGGATGGCGCAGGGGCTGGCGATCGTCACCCTGATCAACGGCATCTATCAGACCGCCAGCAGCGAGCTATCCAGCCGTCTGAGCTTCAACCCTTGGTATAGCCTGCTTGTAGCGCTGGCGCTGGCAGTGATCACCCTTGTCGTCCTCTTTGCCGTGTTCCGGCGGGCGCTGCGTCGTGCAGTAGGCGACCTGCAAACGATCTCCATTCAGGCCCACGCCCGCTCCAAAGAGATGCCCTGGGACATCCGCCTGCGCTACGATAGCCTGCTGATCGGAGCATTTGCGCTCTCGCTGGTGGTGGGCTTGCTGGCAGGGGTGTTGTTGCGCTCCCGCACCGTCGCTTATGCAGGGACCGAGATGGCGGTGGATTTCCGCTATCCGGCGGGGTGGGCTGTGCAGGCCGGTGAAACCGGCGGCCTGACGGTACGCGACCTCTCGGTGCCGGGCCTTTTCAAGCCCACTATCAGCGTGACGGATACCAAGATACGCTCCACCAGCTCGCTTGACCTACTGGTAGTGGAGATCGTCACCGCACGCGGGCATCAGGAAGCCCTCTTCACCGAGATCGAGCGCGAGGCAGGCCAAACGGTGGGCGGCTACCCTGCCATCCGATCTACCTATCAGTACGCAACCAGCACGGGCGCCGGCCCGGCGGTGGTCAGCGGTGTGGCGACTTATGTGCTGGTGGACGCCCATCTGTACACGTTCCGCTACGAGGCCGAGCCGGATAGTTTTGACCTCAATCTGCCGACCTACGAGCGGCTGCTGCGCTCGGTGCGTTTCCGCACCCAGCCATAGCAGGCCTGATGGCACATGCCGGGTTGATAAGGAGAACGGTCTATGCGTCGAGCGATCATGGTCCTCACTGTGCTGGCTCTGGCAGCCCTGGCCTGCAACTTTCCTACTACCCCCAGCCCCACCCCTGCACCGTCACTCCCCCCGCCGAGCGTACAACCCACACCGCAGGTCCAGCCACCCAGTGCGACGCGCTCCACGGAGCTGACGCCGGAGCAGATCGAGCAGATCACGAGAGCAGCCGTGCAGATTGTCGCGGCACGCCCCGCAGGTGGCGCTTACGATGCGCTGTGGAGTGGCTCAGGAACGATCATCTCGCCGGATGGGGAGATCGTCACCAACTGCCACGTGGCCTGCGGTGCCCCCGTGCTGATCATCAACCTGACCACCGACCCCGACCAACCGCCGGAACCCCGCTATCTGGCCCGTATCACGCACTACAACGAGGAGATCGATCTGGCGATCCTGCGCATCACCCACGACGTGGACGGCAATCCGGTCAGCCCCACCGACCTGCCCTATCTGCCCATCGGCGACTCGGATGAGCTGCGCCTGGGCGACAAGATTTACATCTTTGGCTATCCCGGCGTGGGCGGAGATACGATTACCTTTACCACCGGCTCGGTCAGCGGTTTTGAGAGCGCCGAGGTGGGCGGCGTCACCCAGCGTGTGGTCATCAAGACAGATGCCGAGATCGCCAGCGGCAACAGTGGCGGCACCGCTGTTGACCTGCTGGGGCGCTTGGTGGCCGTTCCCACCGCCGTGAACCCCGACGTGCGCGAGGGTGTCACGCTGGGTGGATTGGGCATCCTACGCCCCATCAATCTGGTGGCAGTTGTCCGCCAGCAAGCCGGTGCACCGCCGGTAGAGGAGGCCGGCTTGCCGCCCAAGAGCGATCCCGACCCCTACGAGCCGAACGACACGCTCAATCAGGCTGTTGGCCCTCTGGCCCCGGGCGATGTGATCTCGGCTTACATTTCTTGGCCGGATGATGTGGATGTGTTCTGGTTCACCACTACTACCACTGCACCTATAGAGGCCTTCTTGGGCAACATCCCACCCGACACGGATTACGACCTCTACCTGCTCGACAGCAACGGGGATGTAATCGGTTTCTCGGAGAATGAGATCGGCGACGAGTATATCTCCTATACCCCGCGTTCCGCCGGATCGTACTGGGTAGCGGTGGTTGCCTATCGAGGATCGAGCACCAGCACACCCTACTCCCTGACAGTACAGTACGACAGCGGGGCTGCTGCTGAAGGCATTGTTATCACAGGCCGCGCGATCGATGGCGCTACGGGCCGCCCTCTGGCAGGCGGCGTGTTCGGCATCCTGCGCCCAGACGTGACCTGTGCCCGCTTCTTCAGCGCAGCAGAACTAGACTTGAGGCTGGTGGCTGCCTACGGCGAAACAAACCGAGCGGGTTACTTTCGGCTGGACGGCGTGCCGCGCGGCGCAACGTATGCAGCGTTCTTCGTCTACGGGACCAACCGCGTTTGTGAGGACGGTTGGCTGGAGGTGCCGCCTGACGCCATTGACACCGATCTGGGCGATATTGAGATGTCGTTCAACTAAATGTTCGGACGTTTCTGGTCTGGCAATGACTATGCGCACTTTTCTTACTGCCCAGGGACGGATGATCGCGGACTACACCTGATCACCGTGAGAGGCGTCTGGATGAAGTCAATCTTGAGGAATACAGAACGAGCACGGGCACTGGGAGCCTTCGCAACGCCCCCTGATCTGGTATCCTTTATGGTCTCTCTGGCGGCCCCGTCGCGTCCCCACCTGCGAGTATTGGAACCCGCCTGTGG
>DAOTYL010000193.1:0-2691 GCA_034434955.1 Anaerolineae bacterium
ACATCCGCGAGAGAAGCCACAAAATGGCTCTCGTGGGGGTGAAAGGAGAAGATCAGGCGTCCAAGCCATTCCTCAGGGACGCCCGTACCCAGCATGATCACCCGCCCGACAGCGGCGTAGCCATATTTGAGGGGATAGCGGACATCGCCTTCTAACGCAGGGATCGTCTCATCAACAGGAAGGTCGGGGGGAACCTGCCCCCGATAGAACAACAACTCGGTGCCGGCACTGATGGCAGAGACGAGTGTCTGCACCAACACCTCCCCTGCCTGCGGTGCAGACAGCAGCTCCTCACGCGCTTCCACTTCGCCCGGCGCGGTAAAATAAACCGCCAAGCGTTTCATCCTAACTCCCCCCACAAGAGCAGATCATCGCCCATCTGCTGAAAACCTACATTCCGCAAGCGCGGAAGCTGCTCCCACGATGCCACACCCAGATCGTGTACCGCGTGGTAGCCGCCTGCCAGCACCGGTGCAATGGTCACCAGCAGGCGCTGCACCAGCCGTTGGCGTAGAAAGGCAGAAATGACCTGTGCCCCACCTTCAACCATTAGGCTGTTGATGCCCATGCGTCCCAAAGCCTTAAGCAGAGCGGGCAGGGCTACATGCCCTTCGGCGTCGGCGGGAAGGCGCAGGATATACGCTCCCGCTGCCTCAAGCGCTTCCTGCCGAGCGCATGGGGCCTGCGTAGTTGTGGCGAGGATCACCTGACGGGGGTGCTTCAACAGGCGAGCTTGCAGAGGAAGACGAAGGTGGCTGTCCAGCACCACCGGCTGCGGATCGCGCCCCTCGATCAGCCGTACCGTGAGCCGCGGATCATCCGCCAGCACCGTACCGATGCCTACCAGAACGGCATCGTGCGCTGCACGTAGCCGATGGGTAATGAGCATTGATTCCGCACCACTCACAGGCGAAGGTTGGCCTGCGCGGAGCGTCAGGCTGCCGTCCAGACTCTGCGCGTAGCTCAGCGTGACGAGCGGGCAGCCCACTCGCCCGCGATAGGCGGCGGCTTCCTCAGCCAGAGCATCAAGCCAACTGTCAATCATGGCAAGGAATCATGGGGAGGCTGGTGGCTGATGGAAAGCGAGTCGAGGTTGAGCAGGTGATGCATACGGATCGCCTTGGTGCGCAGATACTCTATGTTCTCCGCATGGGCAGTGCCTTCCAGCGGCACACGGGCGGTCACAGCGACACCTAAACGCTGCAACGCCTCAATCTTGTCCGGGTTGTTAGTCAACAAACGCACAGAGCGGATACCAAGGTCCTCCAGAATACGGGCTGCTACCGTATAATCACGCGCATCGGCCTGATGGCCGAGGATAAGGTTGGCGTCTACTGTATCATACCCCTCATCCTGAAGATTATAGGCACGCAGTTTATCCAGTAGGCCAATGCCGCGCCCTTCCTGACGTAGGTAGATGATCACCCCCTGCCCGGCCGCAGCGATGAGGTGCATGGCGAGGTGAAGCTGCTCACCGCAATCACAGCGTCGCGACCCCAGCACATCGCCTGTGAAGCATTCAGAGTGCACACGCACCAGCACATCTGCTGCGCCTTCCACTGCTCCTATGATCAAGGCTAGATGATTTTTGTCATCTTGATTGCTGGTGTAATAACACAGTTGGAACTCCCCCTCCGCTGTGGGGATGCGAGCGCAGACTTCCCTCTTGACCGTTACCATGGTTGTCCTTCTCCATACTGTCGTTTCAATGTCTCAATACCATGCTGCCCCACCACAGGCCCAGCCCCCCAAACAGCACATCGCGCGCGTGAACAAGAAGCGCTAGGCTGAGGCCAATGGCGGGGTTCAGCCCCAACGCCCCAAACATCACCACCTGACCAGCCTCCAGCGATCCCAGCCCGCCCGGTAGGGGCATAAGGATGGCTATGCGGGCTGCCGTTGCGACGCTGATCAACTGCCCCAGCGTTACCTCAAGCCCTAGAAAATGCAGCGCCAGCCAGTACTCCGCCAGCAGCGCTAGCCAGCTCAGGAGGGACATCCCCAGGGCCTTTGCCACGCTAAAAGGGCGCTCGCAGTACAGGCGAGCAGCCTCCTGTTCACCCATACAGGCGGCATCGGCTAACCGATGCCAGATCGTCCACCGCTTTACACGCTTGGGGAAGCGTTCAAGCAGCCATGTGGCGGGACGTCGCCCCGCCCAGACCATCATCAGGAAGCTGATTGGCAGGGTCAGCAGCATAAGGCTTAGGGCGATGGCCCCTACACCTGCCGTCGCGTCAAAGGCAGCTATACGGAGGGTAACAAGCACGCCGAGCGCCAAAAAGGCAAAGTTCACTGCCATTTCCAGCAGCTTGTCCAATGCGACGGACGTCGCGGCAGAGATGGCAGGCACACCCGCCCGTTTATGGAGGAGCAACACTTGGAGCGGCTCCCCACCCAGATGAGGCCCCGGCGTAAAGTAGCTAATACTGAAGGCCGCCAACCGATATCCCACCAGATGAAGGTATGGGACGGAGTAACCCTGCCCGCGCAGAATAGCCCACCAGCGCCCGCTGAAGGTGAGCATTACAAGGGCATTGACGGCGATCAGCGCCGCGATTTGCGCCCCTCCCAGCTTGCCCAATATGGCCCCCAGTTCGCGCAAAGGAATGTGGCGCAGCGCCCACCCCATCAGCAAGGGGATGGTCAGCCAAAGCAGCAACCCAAGGCCGGTGCGTCGGAAGGAGATGA
>DAOTYL010000194.1:0-11216 GCA_034434955.1 Anaerolineae bacterium
ATCACGCGCTATGCGATTGAAATCGGTGCGGTGCGCCTCGGCTTCTTCGGCCTGATCGTCGTGGCGGGCCTGATCGCAGGGAGCGCCGTGAGCTACTGGCTGGCCCGTCGGCGCGGAGAAGATGCGGACGCCCTGCCAGATATGCTGGCCCTCGGGTTGCTCGGGGCGCTGCTGGTGGGGCGGCTCTTCTATGTGCTCAATCCCCCGCCTTCGGTGGCCGTCTATTACGACCGCCATTGGTATCTCACGCATGTCTTGGACTTGCAGGCCGGGCCGCTAGCGCTCTGGAGCGGAGGGCTGGATGCCGCCGGCCTGTGGATAGGGGCTATCGCCGGAGTAGGCGGGGTGATCTGGCGGCGTCGCCTCGGTGTGCGGGCGTGGGGTGATCTGCTGACACCCGGCGTGCTGATCATGCTGGCCATTGCGGGCTGGGCCAATGTGGTCAATGAGCAGATGTTCGGCCCGCCGACAACGCTGCCCTGGGGCGTCCTCATCGGACGGCGTGTGCCCCCTTACGACGATCTGGCAGCCTACCCATCCGATGTGCGTTTCCATCCTACGCCGGCATATCTGGCGTTGTGGGCGCTGTTCGTGCTGGGCGTGCTTTGGGTCCTCGCTGGGCGTTACCGCGAGCGCCTACAAGCCGGGGACCTCGCTCTGTTAGCATCGGTGCTCTACATGCCGGCGCTGTTCGCAGCGGACTTCCTACGTGTAGATGTCAGCCATGTGGTGGATGGGCTGACGGCAACCCAGATCGTTGCAGCGCTGATCTTGGCGGTAGCGGTAGTCGCTGCCGTGCGGCGCTGGCTGCCGTCGATGGGACTCTCTCGCCATTGACAGGGCAGCGGATTATGCTAGCGTTGAAGGTGGCAGTTTCACCTCTAGGCAGCGGAACGCATGATCGAGACAGAAGGCTTGACCAAACACTTCGGCACGTTTGTGGCGGTGCAGGATGTCACCATCTGCGTGCGTCCGGGCGAGGTGTTGGCGCTGCTCGGCCCTAACGGAGCGGGCAAAACGACCACAGTGCGCATGTTGACGGCCATTTTGCGCCCGACGGCGGGTACGGCGCGCGTAGCAGGGTTTGATGTCCTCACTCAGGCCGAGCAGGTGCGGGCGTGCGTAGGCGTGCTGACCGAGCATCACGGCCTTTACACGCGCATGAGCGGCAGCGAGTATCTGGATTTCTTCGGCAGGCTGTACGGGTTGGATGAGGTGCTGCGTCGGCAACGCGCCCTCGTGCTGACGGCTCGCTTTGGGCTGGCTGATGCGCTTGAGCGGCGGCTAGGGGAGTATTCCAAAGGGATGCGGCAGAAATTGGCGCTGGTGCGGGCCATGTTGCACGATCCACCGGTGCTGCTGCTGGATGAGCCAACCTCGGCGATGGACCCGCAGAGTGCGCGGCAAGTGCGGGATGCTATCCGCGATCTGCGCGGGGATGGGCGCACGATCGTGCTGTGCACCCACAACTTGCCGGAGGCCGAGGAGCTGGCCGACCGTATCGCCATCATCCGGCGGGGGAAGATCATCGCCGAGGGGACACCGCTGGAGCTGAAAGCGCGGCTGCTGGGGCCGCCGCTGCTGGAGCTGCGCTTGGCGAGCGGCTTGGATGGCGTGGTGGAGCGGCTGGCCGATCTGGTGACGATCGAGGCATATGGGCACAATTGGGTACGCTACCGCACGGCCGATCCGGCAGCGATCAACCCGCAGGTGGTGCAGCGGCTAACCGCCAGCGGTGCGGCGGTGGTAACGCTCAGCGAAGTGCCGCAGAGCCTTGAAGAGGTCTATCTGCGCGTGGTGGGGGAAGGGGAGGCCGAGCGATGAGCGTGGTCACATCCTCCGTGGAGCCAAGCGGGGCAGGCCTGCGGCACGGCTGGCATCTGGTGTGCTGGAACATGAGCCGCGCCCTGATCGTCACGCGGCGTGAGGTGCTGGACATGCTGCGCGACTGGCGCATCCTGGCCCCGATACTTTTCCTCACGCTGATCTTCCCCACCATCGCCAACTGGGGCGCCGGACGAATGGTGCGCTGGGTGGAACAGTTCGGCGCTCAGATTGTCGCCGAGCGGCTGATCCCCTTCCTGCTGATGGTGGTGGGCTTCTTCCCCATCACGTTCTCGCTGATCATCGCGCTGGAGAGCTTTGTGGGCGAGAAAGAGCGTCACAGCCTTGAGCCGCTGCTCGCCACACCGCTGACCAACACGCAGCTCTACATCGGCAAGACGCTCAGCTCAACCGTGCCGCCCCTCATTGGCAGCCTATTGGGCATCACGGTGTATTTGGTGGGTGTGTACTTCAATGTGGACTACCGCCCGCCGTTGGTCTTGGTCGTGCAGGTGATCCTGCTGACGATAGCGCAAGCGCTCGTGATGGTTTCGGGGGCGGTGGTGATCTCCAGTCAGGCAACAAGCGTGCGGGCGGCCAACCTCTTGGCGAGCTTCATCATTATCCCTATGGCCTTCCTCATCCAGCTTGAGGCTATGGTGATGTTCTGGGCGCAGTACGGCACGCTGTGGTGGATTCTCTTCGGCTTGCTGGTGTTGGATGTGGTGCTGGTGCGCATGGGCGAGCGCAGCTTCAACCGTGAAGAACTGCTGGGGCGTGAGATTGACGAATTGAACCTCTTAGCGGGCGTGCGCCGCTGGTGGGCGTTGACGCTGGCGCGGCGTGAGGGAGGAGCACGCCGCACGGTGTGGCAATGGTATCGCGAGGAGGTCTTCGCGGCGCTGTGGCGGCTGCGCCTGCCGGTGGTGCTCGTTGTGGGGGCGTGTGTGGCAGCATATGGTATCGGTGTGCGCTATGCGGACATCTACACCATCCCGCCCGAGGTGCTGCTTGTTGAAGGGTGGTATGACCGCTTCATGGAGGTGCTGGCGGCCAGCGGATTGAGGGGGCCGGTCGGTGTTCTTCTCATCACGGCGCAAAATGTGCGCACATTGGGGATTGCCTCGTTGTTAGCAGTCTTCACGCTGGGCATTGCTGCTGTGCTCATCATCATGATCCCCTTTGTTCTGGTGGGGTATCTGGTGGTGCAGATGACGGCAGCGGGGATGGCCCCCGCCGTGCTGTGGGCGGCGTTGATCCCACATAGCCTGATTGAAATACCAACGGCCGTGCTCGCCACGGCGGCAGCGGTGCGCTTGGGGATCAGCGTGATGTCCTCGCCGCCCGGCAAGACGATCGGGGAGGGATGGATGGAAGCGCTCGCCGACGCCACCCGCCTGTGGCTGACGATGTTCCTCCCGCTGTTGGTGGTAGCGGCAGCAGTGGAAGTATATGTCACGCCGCTGGTGATCCACCTGGCGGTGGGCAGCCCATGACAGGATGACGATATGCCCCGATTGGTGATCCTCGGCTCGGCATCGGCGGTGCCGGATGCCCGCCATGAGAACACGCACATGGTGCTGGAGGGACGTCACAGCGTGGTGCTGATCGACTGTAACGGGCGTCCGCTGGTCAATCTGGAGCGCTTCGGGATCGGCGTGGAGGGCGTCACGGACCTGATCTTAACGCACTTCCACCCCGATCACGTGGGGGGCGTGCCGGGCCTGCTGATGGCTTCTTGGCTGGTGGGGCGCAATGAACCGCTGCGCATCTATGGTCTGCATCACTGCCTGCAACGCATTGAAGACCTGATGATGGCCTTCCAGTGGGACGAGTGGGCGGGTTTCTTTCCCGTCGCGTTTCACCATCTGCCGGAGCGCGAGGACATTTTGGTACTGGACAATGCCGATTTTCACATCACGGCTTCGCCAGTGCGCCATTATGTGCCGACGATCGGGCTGCGCGTGGTGGTCAAGGAAACGGGCTTCGTGCTGGCCTACTCATCAGACACGGTGCCGTGCCCGGAGGTGGTACGACTGGCCTACGGAGCCGACCTGTTGATCCACGAGGCTACCGGCGATGAGCCGCTGGGCCATTCCAGCGCCGAGCAAGCGGGGGCTATCGCGCAGGAGGCGGGGGTCAAGAGGTTGGGGTTGATCCACTATCACGTATGGCGCAGCGATCCGACGCACCTTGTGGGGAAAGCGCAGAGCACCTTTGATGGAGAGGTGTTCCTGTGCGAAGACCTCATGGAGATCGGCTTGCAGCGGGGCTGATTCTCCCCCGCATGGCTTAAGCGGAGCACCCTTACTGCTGCTCGTGGACTTTGACCAGCCGGCAGGTGGCGTGGAGGAAGGCGAAGCCGCCACGTGGGGGCATCAGCTCCACCACATCCAGTACTTCAAATTCATACTTACCGAGGCGCACGCGGTCGCCTACTTTGGGGGGCTGTTCCACATTCATGATTGCACCCGGATGCTCGCCCCCGATAACCACGTAGCTCACTTTGTAAATCATACGCCTGTCCTTTCCTCACCGTATGGGGTGCAATCGGCGTCAGGATCGGTTCAGGTCGCGGTGGCGCAATCTGAAGGAGAGATCGGCGGCAATATTGCGCATGATGATATAGCCAATGGCCGTGTTGCTTTCACACAGTCGCTCAAAGGCTTCTCTCCTCACGCAGACAACGACGGTACGGTCGGCAGCGGCGCGTACAGTAGCCGAGCGAGGGCCGTAGTCGATGAGCGCCATCTCGCCGACGGATTGCCCCGGCCCCAGGGTGACAATGGTGCGGCCTTGGGGGGCGTCGCTTGAGGCAAGGATCACCTCCACGAAGCCCTCGCAGATGAGCGCCATACTATCGCCCTCGTCGCCTTGGCGGAAGAGTATCTCGCCTTCGTTAAGGGTGCGCTCTTCAAAAATGCTGGCCAACTGGGACAACTGCTCATCAGAGAGGCCGGAAAACATCTCCACGCTGCGCAGCAGTTTGATGAGGTCCACAGTCCGCCTCGCTTTCCTCTTCTGTGTTTCTGAAGTCAGGCATCTGCCGGCGATGCTATGGCCATTGTACTCTTTTGCTGCCTGCAGACAAGCGGCCCTTAGTGTCCATCGAACGGTCTTGACGCTAGCGGGGCTGTATGATACAATTCGTACAGCCCATTTGAACAAATGTTCTAATCCGCTGAATATGGGGTAACAGGGTGAATCGGGCAGCCAAGATCAGGGTCAAGAAACCACGACAGAGTGCTGGAAAGCAGCGCACACTCTTTCGCTCGCCTATTTTGGAGGTGTTCCTCTTTTTCGCTCTTGCGGTTTTTGGCTTCAGTGCGGTTTCATACTGGTTGGGGATGCGGGCCGGCATTACGGTGCAGTTCGGCTCGCAGGCTTTACCCCGGGCGAGTGGCGAAGCGGCGCTGATGTACGAAGCGCCAAGCCGCCGTCCCTTGCCGGAGCCAAGCCTTTCCCCCGTCTTTACGCCATCGGTGCAGTATTGGGAAGATCGAATCCTCAAGTGGGCGGCCGAGTATGAGATCGATCCCAACCTGATCGCCACAGTGATGCAGATCGAATCGTGCGGCAACCCTCAGGCACGCTCCCCCGTCGGGGCGGCAGGGCTTTTTCAAGTGATGCCCTACCATTTTGCGGAGGGGGAGGACCCTTACGATCCGGACACGAACGCACGGCGGGGGTTAGAGTATCTGAGCAGGGGATTGGAACTCTCCGGTGGACATGCCGGGTTGGCACTGGCGGGTTACAACGGCGGCCACAGCGTGATCGAGCGCGGTTATGAAACGTGGCCACGAGAAACCCAGCGCTACTATCGCTGGGGCAGCGGCATCTATCGCGAGGCATCGGCAGGTTGGGAGAGCAGCCCAACGTTGGCAGCGTGGCTTGCCGCTGGCGGTCAGTCGCTGTGTGAGCAGGCAGAAGTGCAGCTCGGCCTTCGTGCAGCCCGTTGAAAGAGCCGCTTGAGGCCAGCCCTCGCATTCTAGATGGCAAGAACCTACCCCCTGCGGGAAACAACGCAGGGGGCTTTTTTGTCAGTTTTGTCATATGAAACTCTAACACCCCTGCTTTGGGGGGAGCGATACCCGTGTGGTACAATTCAAGGTGGTGGGGTAGGGGGCCGGCGATCCTCGGGTGTCCCCTACAGGGTGCTTGTGGGCGGCTGCAGGAGTTGTCTATGTCAATGCAAAGGAACAGAGACCTGGCCGAACGGTCGGTGACAAGTCCTCGGGTGCATTATCACGTGTTGATGGGACAACACGAGTTTCTGGTGGTACGTCATTCTTATGTGTGGCGGCCTCCTACAGACGTGATGGAAGACGAAGGGCGCCTGATCGTGATCGTGGAGGTCGCCGGTATGCGCGACGGTGAGTTTCACGTCACCATAGCCGGGCAGCGGCTCACGATCAGCGGAGTGCGTCCGGTCAGCGCCTCGGCAAGCTCGGCTTACCATCAGCTAGAAGTGCACTATGGTGAGTTCCGCACCGATGTCACGTTGCCTTGGCCGGTGGATGAAGAGCACATCGTTGCCCGCTATGATGACGGTTTCCTGCGTGTGGAGTTGCCACGCGCTCAACCGCAGCGCATTCGGGTGATCTCGGTGGACAAGGCAAATGAGACAGAGTGAAACCTGCTCTGTAGGGACTATCGGGAGTAGCGCAGGGAGCGCGTTCTATGTTATTTGACGATTGGGATATGCTGGACACGCTTATGGCACAAGAAGAGCCACGCAACGAGCCGACAAGCAGCACAGAGAGCAAAGAAGGGCCTACCGGCGGGGATGCGCTCAAGATTCCGGAGGAGCTGCCAATCCTGCCCTTGCGTGGGCTGGTGGTGTATCCGCAGACGGCGGTCCCGCTGTTGGTGGGGCAGCCACGCTCGGTGCGGCTGGTGGACGATGTAGTGGCCGGCGATCGGCTGGTGGGATTGGTGGCCAGCCACGATCCAGAGTTAGAGGAACCCGGGCCGGACCAAATCCATCGCGTGGGGACGCTGGCGGCGGTGCACCGCTTATTCCGTGCGCCTGACGGCACGATCCGATTGCTGGTGCAGGGATTGGCACGCATCCGCATTGAAGAGTACACCGCTGAGCAGCCCTACCTCAAGGCGCGTGCGACGGCCATTCCGGAAACGGTGGAAGAGGGGATCGAGATCGAGGCGCTCAAGCGCAGCATTGGCGACCAGTTCCGCCGACTGGGGGAGTTGGTCTCCAGCATTCCGGGCGAGCTGCTGAGCGGCACATTGAGCATCGATGACCCGCTGCAACTGGCATACACCATCGCTACCTATATGCGCATGAGCCTTGAGGATGCGCAGGAGTTGCTTGAGATCGACAGCACGGCGGCCAAACTGCGCAAACTGGTAGGCATCCTCAGCAAAGAGCTGGAAGTGCTGGAGCTGGGGCGCAAGATTCAAGCCGATGCGCAGTCCGAGATCGAGAAGGTGCAGCGCGAGTTTTTCCTGCGCGAGCAGCTCAAGGCCATCCAGCGCGAGTTGGGCGAGGCCGATGAACAGCAGGTTGAGATTGAGGAGTTCCGCAAGAGAATTGAAGAAGCGGGGATGCCGGAGGAGGCAGAGAAAGAGGCTCGCCGTGAGCTAGACCGCCTCTCCAAACTGCCGACGGCTGCTGCCGAATACGGTGTCATCCGCACCTATCTGGACTGGCTGACCTCGCTCCCTTGGAACAAGGTCACGGAGGACAATCTCTCTATCGAGAACGCCCGCCGCGTGCTGGATGAGGATCACTATGGGCTGGAGGATGTGAAGGAGCGTATCCTCGAGTTTCTGGCGGTGCGCAAGCTGCGCAAGGAGCGTGCCGGTGAGCGCGGCGAGGAGCAACCGCAGGACCTCATCCGCCGCGAGCGTGAAGGGGTCATCCTGTGCTTTGTGGGACCGCCGGGCGTGGGCAAGACTTCGCTGGGGGCGTCTATTGCGCGGGCGCTGGGGCGTAAGTTCATCCGCATGAGCCTAGGTGGCGTGCACGATGAGGCGGAGATTCGGGGCCACCGCCGCACTTACATCGGTGCCATGCCGGGGCGCATCATGCAGGCCATCCGCCGTGTGGAGAGCCGCAATCCGGTCTTCATGCTGGACGAGGTGGATAAGATGGGCATGGACTTCCGCGGCGACCCAGCGTCGGCGCTGCTGGAGGTACTCGATCCGGAGCAGAATCGCGAGTTCCGCGACCACTATTTGGATGTGCCGTTTGACCTGTCGCAGGTCTTTTTTATCACCACCGCCAATGTGCTGGATACCGTCCCCGGCCCCCTGCGCGACCGCATGGAGATCATCCACCTCTCGGGCTACACGGAGAACGAGAAGATCGCCATTGCGCAGCAGTATCTGGTGCCGCGTCAAGTGCGCGAGAACGGCCTGCGCCCCGAAGAGGTCTCCTTCACGAATGAAGCCATCCTGACCATCATCCGCGATTACACCCGTGAGGCCGGTGTGCGCAATCTAGAGCGCGAGATCGGCGCGGTATGCCGCAAGGTCGTGACGCGCATTGCTGAAGGCAAGGTGCAGAAGGTCGAAGTGACCCCTGACCTCGTGCGCGAGTACCTCGGCAAACCCAAGTACTACTACATCACCGAGATTGAGGAACGCACCAACATCCCCGGGGTGGCGACCGGCCTGGTATGGACGCCGGTTGGTGGGGATGTGGTTTTCATCGAGGCGACACGCATGCCGGGCAACAAGGGCTTCATCCTTACGGGCCAGCTCGGCGACGTGATGCAGGAGAGCGCACGGGCAGCGCTGAGCTACATCCGCGCCCATGCAGAGGAGCTGGGCATTGACCCTAACTGGTTCGAGAAGAGCGATATCCACCTCCACGTGCCGGCGGGCGGTGTGCCCAAAGATGGGCCGTCGGCGGGCATCACTATGGCGACAGCGTTGGCTTCTCTGCTGACAGGGCGCGTGGTGCGCAGCAATGTGGCGATGACGGGGGAGATCACACTGCGCGGACAGGTGCTGCCCATCGGAGGGCTGAAGGAGAAGGCGCTGGCTGCACACCGTTTCGGCATAGACACCGTGATCATCCCGCGTCGCAACGAGAAAGACCTTGACGAGATTCCGGAGGAGGTCCGCAAGCAGCTGAACTTTGTGCTCGTGGACCGCGTAGATCAGGTGCTAGAAGTGGCGCTGGGCGAGCGCGTTGAAGCCGAACCGGGCGATGGATCTGCGCCCAAGCATGAGAGCGTGACAGAGAAGGAGATGGCCAGTGCCAAAAGTGATGATAGTGGATGACGACCGCACCAATTCAGGGTTGCTGCGCACCTTGCTGGAGCTAGATGGCTTTGAGGTGATTCTGGCCCCTGATGGCTCTTCCGCACTGGCGAAGGCCCAGGCGGCTATGCCAGATGCGTTCCTTGTTGACTTCCACCTCTCGGATATTGAGGGCACCGAGTTTGTGCGACAATTGCGGGCGTTGGAGGCGTTCAGCCGCTCGCTGGTGATTGTGGCCTCCGGCATGGAGCGTAAAGAGGAAGCGCTGGCGGCGGGGGCGGACTTTTTCCTTTACAAACCTTACGATCTGGATGTGCTACTGGGCTTGTTGCGATCGCGATTGGCAGGGTAGCCGGTAACCGGCCGTTGTCAGGCAACATCAAGGCAGGGAGCAATCAGGAGGAGAGGGAGACGTGATCGGTGGGCGCTAAAGATAGAAACGCGCGTGGTCAGTGGTATCGTATGGATTTGCACATTCACACCCCAGCCTCGAAAGATTATCAGCAGGCAGGGGTAGGCTATTTGGACATCTTGCAGCAGGCCGAGCGGCGCGGCCTGCATATTATTGCCTTCACCGACCACAACACGGTGCGCGGCTATCGCGAGATGCAGGAGGAGATCGAGCAACTGCAGTGGCTGGCACAAACCCAGCGCATTACGGCGGAGGAGAAGCATCGTCTGGACGAATATCAGCGCCTGCTGGGGAAGATGCTTGTTCTGCCGGGGTTTGAATTCACGGCCACTTTCGGTTTTCATATTTTGGGGGTCTTCTCGCCGCAGACGGATACACGCTATCTAGAGCACCTGCTGCTGGACCTGCACATCCCTGCCGAAGCGCTTGATGAAGGTGAGACCAACGTGGGGGCTTCCGCCGACGTGTTGACGGCCTATGCGGCCATTCGTCAGGCGGGCGGCATTGTCATCGCGGCGCACGCGAATTCAGCGCATGGCGTGGCCATGCGAGGATTGTCATTCGGGGGGCAGACGCGCATCGCCTACACGCAGGACCCCAACCTGTTCGCCCTGGAAGTGACCGACCTTGACCGACACGGGCGGCGCACTACAGCGAGTTTCTTTGACGGCTCCAAGCCGGAGTACCCGCGCCCTATGCGCTGTATTCAGGGATCGGATGCGCACCGTTTGGAGCGTGACCCGCGCAACGCCAAGAATCTAGGGGTAGGCGAGCGTGTCACGGAGATCATGCTGGCGGAATTGAGCTTCTCCGCATTGTATGAGGTGCTGGCGGGCAACGACTTCGCCTTGACGCGCCCCTATCGCGGCAGCACTGCCCCCTATGACCACGTTTTGGCGGCGCGGCAGGAAGGGCCGTCCATTGTGCAGGCTTTCCATGAGAGCATGTCGGTGCGCGGGGGGCGGCTGTACGCCATCATTGCCGACATCTGCGCTTTTGCCAACACCAACGGCGGGACGCTGTACATCGGCGTATCGTCCAATCCCAAAGTGAAGCCGATGGGGGTGAGCAACATTACTCAAGCGGTGGAGCAGCTCAAGCGCGAGATTCAGCATAAGATCACGCCGCCGGTGAACGCCAGCGTGGACGTGATCCAAACGGAAGGTGTGTCGGTTATCCGCGTGCAGGTGCCTCCCGGCGAGGACCCACCCTATGCCATTGACGACAACAAAATCTACGTGCGCGACGAGACGGAAACCAGCCTCGCCGTGCGCGACGAGATCGTGAGGTTGGTAGAGCGCGGTTTGGCAAATAAGATGGCTGCTCTCCCCCCTGCGCCGTTGGGAGAAAGCCGTGTGCCTTCAGCCGCTCAGCCCGAGCACGGTGAGGAACCTCGCGGCGGTCGGGTGGTTGAGCCTCCCCGCACCGGTGTGGAGGTCATCGCCAGCGAGAAGCGCCACGACACGCTTTACCATCATGTGCGTGACCTGCGCAACGGCAACATCGTGCGCAACGTGACGCGCCAATCGGCGCGTAAGCTATGGCACTACGCCATCACGCAGATCGAGGATGGCAAGATAGACCCCAGCCGTCTGAAGTGGCACAACGACATCGCCCTTATCCAGCGCTACACCAAAGGCGGCAAGACGCGCTACGATCTGGCGCAGCGCACCAACGGCGAGGTGCACATCTACTTCGGCGTGACAGAGGACGGGCTGGGCGACAGCGCTCACGCAGCATGGCGTGAGCT
>DAOTYL010000195.1:0-6243 GCA_034434955.1 Anaerolineae bacterium
AAGCGAAATAACGGAGAGCAGGGATAGAAGGTAAGGGTGGCATGGGAGGGGCATGCGGTACACCCCTCCCATGCCCAGGCCACACGTTTACTCCTGCGCCGCCAAATCCCACTCCAGGATGTTGAAGAACGGCGTAACGCCGGAGATTTTGACGCCCGTCAGCTTCTCGCTGACGCCCCACAGATCAGGGTCTTGCCAGATGCCCAGCCAGTACACCTTCTCATACATGATGCGGCTGATCTGGTGGAAAGTCGCAATGCGCTCCGCGGGGTCTACTTGCGTCTGCTGCAGGCGGAAGAGCGCGTCCAGTTCCTCATCCTCAATGCGCTGCCAGTTCAGTCCGACCGGGTAATCCGGCGTCGGGATCTCGCTGATCAGCCAGTAGGAGACGCTGGGATCGGGGAACTCAGTGGTATCCGACCATTCCATGATGTCCAGTTGGCCCGTAGCCGCCGGCCCATCGGTGGCGAAGAAGAGGTCGGAGTCGTAGTTGAGCAGTTCAAGGCCCACGCCGATCTGGGCCAGCTGCTGCTGGGCGATGGCCTGCGTCTCCTGACGTACCTCGCGGGTGGTGGTGCCGTACTTCAGCACCAGCTCCACGCCGTCCTTGTCGCGTGTGCCGTCACCGTTGGTATCCACCCAGCCGGCCTCATCCAGCAGCTGCGCCGCCCGTTCGGGGTCGTAGGGCCAGGGCCGGATGGTGGGATCGGCGTAGGGCGTGTTGTCCCAGTAAGTGGCGGCAGGCTTGGTGAGGCCTAGCAGGAGGTCCTCACACAGCGAGGCACGGTCAAAGCCCATAGCGATGGCCTGCCGCACGCGCACGTCCTGCAGTGCCGGATGGGCGTTCTCCCCGCCGATGCGCATGTACCAGCCCTCGTTGTAGCCGGATTGGACGGTGTAAACCTGGATACCGGCTGCCTCCAACGTGGGCACGTCGGAGTAGGCGAAGAAGGTCCCCAGATGCCCGTCGCCGGCAAGCAGGGCGTTGATCTGCGAGGCGTCGTCAGGCACAAAGCGGATGAAGACCTCATCCAGCTTGGGCCGCCCCAGCCAGTAGTTCTCGTTGGCCACAAAGCGGGCGAAGCTACCCGACTCCCATTCGGCGAAGACGAACGGCCCGGCACCGACCGTCGGGGCGAGGTTCCATTCGGCGTTGTCAATGGTACCCTCAGCGTCAAAGACCGGCTGTAGGATATGCTTGGGCAGGATGCCGTGCCACAGCGTACCCTGCCAAGCCACGAACGGCTCGCTGAAGGTGACGACAACCGTCTGGTCGTCGGGAGCCTCGACGCTCTCAATGAGCTCATGCGGGTAGGTGGAAGCCACCGTGTTGGCGGGGTTCATTACCATCTCGTGGGTGAAGACAAAGTCGGCGGAGGTGATGGGCGTGCCGTCCGACCATTTTATATCGTCGCGCAGTCTAAAGGTGATGACGCGCCCATCCTCGGAGATGCCGCCGTTCTCTACGCTGGGCAGTTCGGTGAGCATCACCGGATAGGGTTCATTATTCTCGTCAAACTGCCAGGGCCATACCAGCCACAACTGCTGGGTGATCTGCGAGAACCACATGTTGGTGTAGTAGGGATTAAGGGTGTCAAACTCCTGCGTGAAGATGAAGGTGGCGACTTTGGGCGGCGCAGCAGGCGTCGGGGCAGCGCAGGCAGCGAGCAGGCTCACTGCACCCAGCAGCGCCAAGGCTGTCCACACTTTGCGGTTGCGAAGCATGATCCTCTTCTCCTTCACTGCAAATTGAGGCACGCTCTACGATCTGCGGCTTCTCTTTTGTAAGCGCACCTCCTTTCCCTTGTGCAGGGTAAAAAAATCGGCGCGTAAGGCCTTTCGCGCCGCCGTGATCGCCGGTGCTCACCGCGAGGCAGAAAGAGTATGAGTACCTCCCAACATCCGTATAGTTCAAAGCCGCCTCGGCAGAAAGTTCCCATGTCCTGCCTGTGCTCATTGTACCCCCTCACTCTACTGCGTCAAGTAAGCCTCCCTGTCCCATCTCACACGGGCACGCCGATTGTATAGGCTGCACGAGCGTGTTAGGATCAACAAGGAGAGGATTATGGAAGCCAAACTTTTCACTTTTCGCCCTATCGGCGTGATCCACTCGCCTTTCACCTCGCTGGAGGATATGCCCATTCAGGCGGCACGCTCCACTGCGCCCGGGCGTGTGGAGGTCTTTGAGCCTTATGTGCCGGGCTTGCTGGATGTAGAAGGCTTCTCCCACATCATCCTCCTTTACGTCTTCGACCGCATCGGCGAGACCCGCCTTGTGGTGCAGCCCTTTCTAGACGATGCGCCGCACGGCATCTTTGCCACGCGCCACCCGGCCCGCCCCAACCCGATCGGCCTCTCGGTGGTAGAACTGTTGCACCGCGAGGGAGCGTCGCTGCACGTAGCCGGGCTTGACGTGCTGGACGGGACCCCCCTGCTGGACATCAAGCCCTACGTGCCGCAATTTGACCGTTTTGACGTCGCACGCACAGGCTGGCTGAGGGGCCAAGAGGAGCGGCGTCCTTGGAAGCCGCGCTACAAGTAGCCATGTCGGAAATTGCGGAGCTGACCGAACGAGTCTACACAGGCCTGGCGCTCTCGCCGCCGTTGGCAGAGGGACGCACGCCGGTGCTGGTGATCATGAGCGGGTTGCCCGGCAGCGGCAAGACACACTTTGCGCGGCTGCTATGCCAAGCCGGATCGCTCACCTACATCGGCAGCGATCCGGTGCGAGCGGCGCTTTTCCCCCAGCCTGCCTATACCCCCCAGGAGAACCGCGTCGTCTTTGATGTGGTGGACGCTTTGCTGTGGCGATTGTTGCGCCAGCGTCGCCATACGCTGTACGACGCCGTCAACCTCTCCGAGACGCGCCGCGAGACGCTGCGCCGCCTGGCTTACGATGCAGGAGCACGTCCCCTCACCATTCTCGTCACCGCGCCGCAGGAAGTGATCCGCCAGCGGCTGGCGACACGCGCCGCCCACGCAAATCCCCGCCCCGGCGACTCGCAGGCCGACTATGAGGTGTACCTGCGCCTTGCCCCCCGCGCCGAACGCATCGCCCATGAGCACATCGTGGTAGATACCAGCACCGACCTCACACCGGCGCTGGAGCGTGTCCTTACCGCCATCGAGGAGCGCTCCCATCCGAGGGGACAATAGGGGCATGGGGCAAGAGATGTCCTGTGGCAGCCGCTGGCCTGATCTTGCCGCTCCGGCTACAATAGACCTAGACCACACAAGGAGGCAGAGTATGAACACACACCGCTCGCACTGGCTATGGCGTGTGGCGCTGGTTGTCATCGCCTTGGCGATGGCCCTGCCGCTGACCACCGCCCATGCCGCAACGACTGCCCAAAGCGGCGTGACGGCCACCACGACGGTCTATCTGCGCATCCGCTCCGGCCCGGGTACAAATTTCCCCCAGATCGGCTTGGCGCCGCCCGGCACCACCGTGCCTGTGCTGGGACGTGATGCTGCTGCTTCGTGGATTCAGGTGAACTATCGGGGACTACAGGGCTGGATGGCCGCTTGGTACTGCCGTATCAGCGGCGACCTGATGAGCGTGCCCGTCGTGGAAGTCAGTGCTGGCAGCGGCAGCGGGCTGACGGCCACCACCACCGTCAACCTGCGCATCCGCTCCGGCCCGGGCATCTCCTATGCCCAGATCACCTATGCACCCACCGGCACGACGGTCCCCGTCGTGGGGCGTAATGCCGCCGGCGACTGGCTCAACGTGGACTATCGTGGCATTCGCGGCTGGATGGCGGCTTGGTACACGATCATCAACGGCGACCTGAACAGTGTGCCCATCACCGATGGCGGTGCGGGCGGTGTCCTCCCGCCTCCTCCGCCAAGTGCGGGCGGTGGCTTTGAGTTGGGCGGCCAGACGCAAACCCTCGCCCACCCCGACCTCATGCGCTCGGCAGGGATGACATGGGTCAAGTTCCAGCAGAAGTGGACGCCGGGCATGGACCCCTCGGCGGTGGCAGGGCTAATTCAGGCGGGGCACGCGCAGGGCTTCAAGGTGCTCATCAGCGCCCCGGGCCCGGCCTACCCCTCCTCCATTGATTTCGGCTCCTATGTGCAGTTCCTGCGGGGGGTAGCCCTGCTCGGCGCGGATGCCATTGAGGTGTGGAATGAGATGAACCTCAACCGCGAGTGGCCCTCCGGGCAGGTGGACCCGGCCTCCTACGTCAACAATATGCTGGCCCCCGCCTACCGCGAGATCAAGGCAGCTAATCCCAACACGTTGGTCATCGCCGGAGCGCTGGCCCCTACAGGCGTCAACATGGGCAACGACATCTGGGCCGACGACCGCTATTTGGCGGGGATGGCAGCGGCCGGAGCGGCCAACTACATGGACTGCCTCGGTGTGCATCACAACGCAGGTGCCACCTCGCCGGACGCCACCAGCGGCCATCCTGCTGACGACGGCGGCAGGCACTACTCCTGGTACTTCGGCCCCACCTTCAACCTCTACGCTTCCGCTTTCCCCACCCGCAAGCTGTGCTACACCGAGATCGGCTACCTCTCGCCCGAAGGCTACGGCCCACTGCCGGGCAACTTCTGGTGGGGCGGCGATACCAGCGTGAGCGAGCAAGCCCAATGGCTGGGACGCGCTATCCAACTGCTGCGGGCCAGTGGGCGCGTGCGCTTGGCCATCGTGTACAATGTGGACTTTACCGTGTGGCAGTCCGACGACCCGCAGGCAGGCTACGCCATCCTGCGGCCCGATGGTTCCTGCCCGGCGTGTTCAGCGCTAGCAGCAGCCATGCGCTGATATGTGCAAACAGGCGACCTCACCCCCCCGCTGCGCCAGCGCAGCGCTGCACGCTGCTTATGGCGTTTCATCCCCTTAGCGAGGGGAGCGGGGGGTGAGGTGATGAGTGTCCCTACGATCTACCGCTTGTAGAAAGCCGCATCCATGTTCCGCTTCCATCACGCTACCGATGCTGTACCTAACTGGGCGCGGGATGCCGTCCTCTACCACATCTACCCGCTGGGGTTCTTGGATGCACCGCCGCACAACGACCGCTCCCAGCCACCGGTCCCCCGTCTCGCCGATCTGCGCCGCTGGTACGATCACATCAGCGGCCTGAACGTGACGGCCATCCTCTTCGGCCCCCTCTTTGAGAGCACCTCACATGGCTACGATACGGTAGACTACTTCACCATCGACCGGCGGCTAGGCGACAACACCCTTTTCCGCCAGATGGTGGATGAGCTGCACGCACGCGGCCTGCGCGTCATACTGGATGGCGTCTTCCACCACACCGGGCGCGACTTCTTCGCCTTCCGTGACCTGCGTGAGCAGGGCCGTGCTTCGCGCTATGCAGACTGGTATCACGTCAACTGGTTCTCGGACAGCCGCTACGGCGACGGCTTTGCCTACGACTGCTGGGAGGGACACGAGAGCCTACCGCGTCTCAACCTAGGGAACGCCGAGGTGCGCCGTTACATCTTTGAGGTGGCGCGGATGTGGCTCACCGATATGGACGCCGACGGCTGGCGGCTGGATGTGGCCTACGCTGTCGACCCCGCTTTCTGGTGGGAGTTCCGGCGCGTGTGCAAGGCGGCCAAACCCGATTGCTTTTTGGTAGGCGAACTGATCGGCGGCGATTACCGCACCTGGGTAGCCCCTGACCTGCTGGACGCGGCCACCAACTATCAGCTTCACGCGGCCATCTCACCTTCGTTCAACGGGAGGGATTTCACCGCGCTGAGGGCAGCCATAGAGCGTGCCGTAGATACTGAAGTGGGGCTTTACCGCGATATTGCGCTGGTTAACTTCCTCGGCAACCATGATGTGACGCGCATCCTCAGCCAGCTCGCCGATCCGCACCATATCTATGCGGCGCTGATCTTCCTACTGACCGCGCCGGGCATCCCCTGCCTGTACTATGGCGACGAGGTCGGGATGAGGGGACGCAAAGAGGAGGGCGATGCCGCACTGCGCCGCCCCATGCCTGCCCCCGACGCCCCCTGGCCCGATGTCGGGCGCGACCTTTATCGTGAGACGGCACGGTTGGTAGCCATCCGCCGAGCGCACCCGGCACTCAGCGAGGGGCGCTACGCTACACTCCACGCGGTGGGGAGCGCCTTCGCCTTTCTGCGTCAGCATGTGCGCGAGGCAGCAGTGGTGATCCTCAACGGGGGCGCAGAGCCGATCAGCCTGACCCTGCCCATCGGGGTGGAGGGCATCCCCGATGGGACGACCTTTTACGACGTGCTGAACGAAGGCGACGG
>DAOTYL010000196.1:0-3326 GCA_034434955.1 Anaerolineae bacterium
AAAGCGCTCTTTGCCGAGATGGAACGCGCCTGGCGGGATGTGCTGGTGCTTGCTCCAAGCTTTGGGGTGGATCCACCGAACCTCCTTGTGGTGCTGCATGAGGCCCAGCGCTTGCGCAACTCGCGCTGGAGTCAACCTTCCTCTTTGCACCGCTACCTCGATCAACGCGAATGGGGCCGCGACGAGAACTGGGCGCAGCTTGCCCAGCGGCTTTTCACTGTTTTTGAGACCGCCTATTTGACCCCTGCCCCGCTCTTCAACAGGTTGGAGGATTTCGTCCGCCGGAGCGGCCGTTTGCCGCATATGCGCACCATCACTACTTGGCTGAAGCACATCGACGAACGCTTAATTGAAGAGAACTTCAACGCTGTACACGCTCAAGCTGAAGAGGCCAGCGTCATGCTGACACGCGCTAACCTGCGTCTGGTGGTCAGCGTGGCCAAAAAATATATGGGGCGTGGTATTAGCTTCCTTGACCTCATTCAGGAGGGCAACATCGGTCTGCTGCGTGCTGTGGAGAAGTTTGACCACACCAAGGGCTATAAGTTCAGCACCTATGCCACTTGGTGGATCCGTCAGGCCATCAGCCGCGCCATTGCAGATCAGTCGCGCACGATCCGCATTCCGGTGCACATGGTGGAGACCATCAACCGCCTTATGCGCATCCAGCGCCGCCTGACTCAACAGCTGGGCCGTGAGCCAACGGTTGAGGAGTTGGCGCTGGAGATGGAACTGCTGGAGGATGACGAGATCGATGCCATCCGCGAAATGCTCGACCGCAGCGATCATCTGGACCCCAACCTTCAGCGTAAGCTCAAGCGGGCAGCGGCTAAAGTGCGGCGTATCATGCGTATCTCGCAGGACCCTATGTCGCTGGATATGCCGGTGGGACAGGAAGATTCCAGCTTACTGGGCGACTTCATCGAGGATGACAAAGTGCCCGGACCGGTGGAGAAAGCCGACCATCAACTTCTCAAGGAGCAGGTGCAAGAGGTGCTCAGTGTCCTCAATGACCGCGAGCGCGAGGTGCTGGAAATGCGCTTCGGTCTCAAGGATGGGCAAGATCATACGCTTGAAGAAGTAGGCCGCTACTTCGGCGTCACGCGTGAGCGTATCCGTCAGATCGAAGCCAAGGCGCTGCGCAAGCTGCGCCATCCTATGCGCAGCCGTCATCTGCGTGACTATCTATCCTGACGAAAGAAAAGGCATATCCAGCAGCATGACATCAAGGGCCAGGCGCGTGTTGGCGTTCCGTTCCAATGCGTCCATGGTGCGCCGTACTGCCCGCAGGGCATCTCGTGCCTGCTGGGGAGCAATCCGCCTTGCCAGATCGCGCAAGGTTTCGCCGTAGTCCACATTGACCGGTTCCACAGCGCTGCCTTCCGCAAGCAGCAGCACGTCACGCCACCAGCTTTGCCAGATTTCAAGGATCAGCGGCAGCGCATCCTGCTCGGCGATCTGCTCGCTGTAGTCAAAGCGCCCGGCACGCCCCGTATAGAGCACCTGCAACATCTCTTCCACAATGCGGGCGCGCATGGTCAACACCTCCGGCTGCCGGAAGGCCGTCAACGCCCAGCCGGGCCGCCCACCTGATAGCCGCGCCAACGTGTGCGCCTCATCCGGCGAAGCGCCCAGGGCTGTCAGCGCCCTCTCGATAGGCGCAGCCCCAACAGGACGCAGCGCGATGGTGTGGCAGCGGGAGACAATGGTTGGGCGCACCATTTCAGCGCTCTCCGCAGTGAGCAGCAGGTGGGTGGTGGAAGGCGGTTCTTCCAGCGTCTTGAGCAGCGCGTCAGCAGCCTGATCGGTAGCCTTTTCGATGTTGAGGATGATGGCGATACGGTGGGGCGCTTCAAACGGCAGCAGGCTGAGTGTGCTCTGCAACGTGCGGATCGCCTCAATGTGGATCGCCCGCCCGACAGGTTCAATGACCTGTACATCGGGGTGGAGGGCGCGCCCGATCAGATCGCACGGGCGGCACACGCCGCACGGCGGCGTCGTAGCGATGCAGTTCAACGCCTGCGCCAGGCGGATGGCGAGCGTCGTCTTACCCACTTGTGGCGGGCCGGTGAACAGATAGGCATGGGCCACACGCCCGCTGGCGATCCGCGCGGCCAGCAGATGAACTGCCCATTCATGCCCGATGATGCCCCAATTGTCCGTGATGTTGCCCATACTTGCTATTGTAACACAGTGGCCTGCTTTACCCTTGCCTGCTGGGCAGTCCTGTATACATACAATGTGACGGCAACGCCGGAGCTGCCAAACTTGCCGCAGTTGGGGGAGAAGGTGGACGTGCCTTTCAAACAGCATGGCGCTCCACGAGCCGACAACCTACAAATGGATCGTTATCGGTGAGGGGCCATATCAGGCAGTACAGGCAGTAATAGTACCTTCAATAGTCCACTAGGGTGATCCAGCCGCCTCAAAATGATGCTAACCTAAACTGGGAAGGCGTTCGTGAATGATTTAAGCACAAGCGTGCTGGTGGGCAAGCGTATTGTGCTGGGTGTCACCGGCTCCATTGCGGCCTACAAGGCGGCAACCATAGCCAGCCACCTAACCCAGCAAGGTGCCCATGTTGATGTGATCATGACTGACTCGGCAGTGCGCTTTGTGTCGCCGCTGACCTTTCAGGCATTGACAGGTCGCCCCGTGTACACCAACATGTGGGAGACAGAAACCAGCGGCGGCCTCGGGACGCATATCGCACACGTCGGGTTGGCGCACGAGGCGGACCTTTTGCTTATCGCACCTGCTACGGCTCACACTCTAGCCCGTCTGGCGCATGGGTTGGCCGATGACTTGCTTAGCGTCACGGCGTTGGCTGTCCGCTGCCCGATCCTTATCGCCCCGGCCATGGATGCCGGTATGTATGCCGCTCCCGCCACTCAGGCCAACGTTGAGACGCTGCGTGCGCGAGGCGTGTACTTCGCCGGGCCGACAATTGGGCGTATGGCCTCCGGTTTGGAGGGGCTAGGGCGCATGGTTGAGCCAGAGGAGATCATCGGCCACTGCCGCTATGTGCTGGGGAAGAGCGGCCCCTTGCGCGGGCGGCGCGTCGTGGTGACAGCTGGCCCCACCCGTGAGGCGCTCGATCCGGTGCGTTTTCTCTCCAACCGCTCGTCGGGGCGGCAGGGTTTCGCTATCGCTCAGGCGGCAGTGGATGCGGGCGCCGATGTGACGCTGATCGCTGGGCCGGTTAGCTTGCCCGTCCCTGTGGGGTCGCAAGTGGTGTGGACGACCAGTGCCCATGAGATGGAGCAGGCCGTGTTGGCCCACGCCATCGGCGAAGAACCTGCCGATGTGCTGATCATGGCCGCTGC